>NZ_LGUG01000005.1:0-96099 GCF_001274715.1 Aneurinibacillus migulanus
GCCAGCGTTCGTCCTGAGCCAGGATCAAACTCTCCAATAAAGTTGAGAATGTGATGCCCACGGATGGGCAAACATCGACGTTGCAACAGGACGTTGCGACGTTAGCCGATGATCCTTTATAGCTCATTACAAGCTAGCTTACTTACTAAATCGAAAAGAAATCTTTTCGGGCCCCGCGAAAGTATTCGGCATTCGCTACAAAGCGACTCGTCACTTTCGTGGGTAATTTTTATATACTCGCACACATTCGAGTGTTACTGTTCAGTTTTCAAGGAACTCTTATCGCGTTAGCGACTTTCTTATCTTATCACATCAAAACCCGATTAGTCAACAGCTTTTTTCGTGTTTTTTATGATGACTTCCGCTAACACGTATTAAGACAAAAAAATAAAAGCCCGTCGCAACGGACTCTTAACAATTTATCATGTGAAAACAATTATGTCAATGCTCTTATAAAATAAATTGTTTTATAATAACCAGCGTGGCCAACCCCGGAAATCCTAAAAAGCCGGTTACCGTTACTGTCACAGGATTAATTGGAATTTCAAAAGAAAACGATTCGGCCACAAGATTAAAGAGAAAAAGGATGATGCTCCCGATTACGAGGTTCCCCACTGCCCAACCGATCCATCTTACCCAGTTCCAGGCAGCCTGGTTCATCAATATAAAAACCAGACCTGCTACGGCAATCACAATACCAATGGTTATGCTATCCACTTTCCCTCTCCTTTCCTCTCCGCTTTCATGCGTACGCTATCCGACTTCACATTATTGAAAGAAATAAATCAATACGGTAATCGTATTGTTCAACGCATGAAATAAAACTGCTGCCCAAATGCTCCCGTAATAATACCGCAGAAATCCAAGCATTAACCCCATCGTGAATAAAGGAGGAAACAACACCGGATCTACATGAATAACGCCAAACAACAAACTGGAACCTAAAATTCCTAAAATAGCACCAAAGCGCCGGGTCAGCGCCGTTTGCAGCACACCTCGGAACATCGTTTCTTCCGCAATCGGCACAAACAGTCCTACCAAAAGAACTTGAGCAATTCCGGCCAACCAGCTCACACTTTTGGCCTGAATCACTTCTCCGGAAATTTGTTCTTCTCTCCAGGAATCTAATTCAAAGTGAAAATAATCAGCAATAGGAACAGTAATAATCGAGTCCAGCAAAAAAGTGGAGAAAAGATAAAAAAGGATGACCATGAAAAATAATTGCTTTACCTTGATAGGGCGGACAAACCCAATATCATGAAGTCGATTCCCAAAAAGAAGTAGAGCAAACAAAAACATCATAACCTGAGGAAGAAACCCTTCAACGAATCCTCCAACAGACTGTTCGGAAAACCACGGATAGGGAAAAAACATATACAGCACGATAATTACACCATAAGACATCTGGTATAAAGCAAAATAATATATGGCATATTTCCCTGATACACCCGTTTCCCAGCCAGGAAATTCATTCCTTGTCACCTTTAGTAGAGCGGGAATGTAGAGAAAAGCCGGTACGACGCTAAAAAAAAGCGTGCTCAATAGAAAAATGGCTCCCATCCGCGTAGGCTCTTCCGACGACTCTACGCGCCATTTCCCCTGCTCCGTAACTACCCACTGTAGAGAGGAAAATTCCAACATCAGGCTACTCATATACCCAATCAGCAGGAGCAGGGCGGAATAAAATGCTATTCTTTCCCACCGCTCATGTCTATTCACATACTCACCTCACCGTCTGTACAAACATATTCACTTTGTCCAAAATAAAGAACAAGCCAAAGAAAAAAGCGGCAATTCAACATACATGGGTTCCCATTCTCAAAAGAACGACCACGATGTTGAATCCACCGCTATTCTTGCTTTAAAAAGTGGCCTTCTACAGCTCCCGTCTTCCTTCCAACGCTTTCGAAATGGTTACTTCATCCGCATATTCTAAATCGCCGCCAACCGGAAGACCGTGTGCAATCCGGGTTACACGGATACCGAATGGTTTTACCAGCCTGGAGATATACATCGCTGTAGCTTCTCCCTCAATATTTGGGTTCGTGGCCAAAATTAGTTCTTTGACCTCTTCGTCTTCCAATCGACGAAGAAGCTCGGAAATGCGGATATCTTCCGGGCCTATCCCTTCCATAGGAGAAATTGCCCCATGCAAAACATGATAATATCCATTATATTCCCGTGTTCTTTCCATCGCAATCAAATCTTTCGGCTCTTGCACAACACAAATCACTGATTTGTCGCGGGATGTATCCGAACAAATTCGGCAAGGATCTGTGTCAGTAATATTCTGGCACACAGAGCAGTACACGAGATTACGTTTAGCATTCACCAACGCCTTAGCGATTTCGAGAACATCATCTTCCTTCATACTTAGCACAAAAAAAGCCAGGCGCGCTGCCGTTTTCGGCCCAATGCCTGGCAATTTCATAAATCCGTCAATCAATTTTGCTATCGGTTCGGGATAATACACGAGTGTCTCCCCTATATCTTTAGAATAATCCCGGAAGGTTCATACCCCCGGTGAATTTGCCCATGCTTTTCGATACCATTTCATCAGCTTTGTTCATCGCTTCTGTTACTGCGGCAAGCACCAGATCTTCAAGCATTTCTACATCATTCGGGTCCACTGCTTCCGGTTTGATTTTAATGCTCATAATTTCTTTATGGCCGTTAGCTATTACGGTTACCATGCCGCCACCGGACGTACCTTCCACCGTTTGTTCTTTCAAATCTTCTTGCGCCTTCTGCATTTGTTGCTGCATCTTCTTCATTTGTTTCATCATATTTTGCATATTTCCGCCACCAAACATATTCGTTCCTCCTAATCTTTTATGTCTACCAGTTCTTCACCAAACAGTTTAACCGCTTCGTCAACCACAGGCTCAGATTGCGCTTCCTCTTGCTTTGTTTCTGCACCCTGTTCTTGATTAGACACGCCTACAGAGGCGCTAATCTCTTCCCATTGATTTTCCATCAGCGTAAACAATTCAACAGGCCGGTTGATAAATCCTTTTACCACTTCTTCAATTAACTGCTTATTTAATTCACGGGCCGTCGTTTCACAGTGAATAACGCTCTTAAAACATATGACCAAGCCATCCTGGGACAATGCTGCAGGCCGTCCATCCAGAAGCCATGCATGTAGACGCACACTCTTCGACTTCACTTGCTGTAGAATATCCGGCCAGATGGAACGCAATCGCTTCAGCTGTGGTTCAATTGAAGCCGAAGCTACTTCTCGAATCCTTCCGGTTGGAATCTTAACAGTCTGCTGTAGGCCGGAACGCCGTGGTTCTCTGCGCGGGCTCGAAACGGCCGTCTCCTGTCCACCTACGTTTCCATGCTCCAGCTGCTTAATCTGCTTCTCCAACATATTGATACGCTGCTTTAGCTGTTCTACCTCTTCGGAACTCATTTCCCCAACAGATGTCGCCTCGGTCTGAGCGGCAACATGGGGCTTCTGTTCGCCAATCTGACAAAGTTGAATGAGGATAAGCTCCAACATAATCCGTGTCTGGCTAGCTCGCTTCATATCATTTTTGGCCTGATTCAGCTTCTCAATGATAAAAAACAAACGAGAGGTATCAAATGCATCGCCCAGTTCTTGGAATCGCTCATCCAGCATCATGCGATCTTGAATTTCTTCCAACCGAGGAGCAGTCTTATACAGCAATAAATCACGGAAATAAAAAAGCAAGTCATCCAGAAACTGCTCCGGACTCTTCCCATTCTGCACCAATTGCTGCACTACGTTAAGAGCTTCCGCTGCTTCTTCTTCCATAATATAACGTGCTGTCGAAGCAAGCATTGTTTGTGAAGCAGAACCAGTAATAGCCATTACATCTTCAAGCTCAATCTGCTCTCCTCCAAAAGATAGCGCCTGATCGAGAAGACTTAAAGCGTCGCGCATACCACCTTCTGCCATACGGGCAATAAACGTTAGCGCCTGATCTGATATTTCAATATTTTCGGCAATCATCGCCTGCTTCATTCGCTCTACAATTTGCGCGCTTCCAATTCGACGAAAATCGAACCGTTGACAGCGTGAAATAATAGTAGCCGGGAGCTTATGAGGATCGGTTGTCGCCAGAATAAAAATCACATGCGCCGGCGGTTCTTCCAATGTCTTCAACAATGCATTGAACGCTTCCGGTGTCAGCATGTGCACCTCGTCTACGATATATACCTTATATCGAACCTGAGTAGGAGCATATTTCACTTTATCCCTTATATCGCGAATTTCTTCAATCCGTCGATTAGAGGCAGCATCAATCTCCATTACATCCACAACTGAGCCTTCTGTAATTCCCCGGCAAGCAGCGCATTCATTGCAAGGCTCCTCTGCGGGCCCTCGTTCGCAGTTTACTGCTTTCGCCATAACTTTTGCAGCGCTGGTCTTTCCGGTTCCCCTCGGTCCATTAAACAGATATGCATGGGAGAACCGCTGTTCTTTAAGCGCATTCTGTAATGTCCTTGTTACATGTTCTTGGCCCACGATATCATTAAATGTCTGTGGGCGCCAAATTCGATACAATGCTCGATAAGCCATCTTGTATCTCCATCTTTCTTACGTCGCATTTTATACTTAATCCATTTTACATTATATCATTTTCTTTACTTTACGGAAAAGAGAAAGAGGAAGATTAGCAGGAGGGGAGAAGGATATGGAAAGTCGTTCCGTATCCTTTGCTCGATACACGGATATTGCCACCCATATCATGAATGATTTTTTGGCATACGGGCAGACCGAGTCCCGTACCCTCTTCTTTTGTCGTAAAAAACGGCTCGAAAATTTTATCCGCCAAATATGGAGGAATGCCCTGTCCTGTGTCGCTAATCGTAATTTCGACATGACTTCCAGTGTGGAAAATCCGCACTGTTAATGTACCTCTACCTCCCATAGCTTCAATGCCATTCTTCGTAATATTTAAAAATACTTGCTTCAACAGCTCACTATCCCCCATAACCATGGGCAATGAACTTCTTTTCTCCATTACTACTTCCACGCCACGAAGCAACGCCTCGTTCTCTACAATTGGCAAAATCTCCATGCATACCTGTTCAATATCTACAAGCTTGTATTGAATCTCCTTTTGCTTACTTAACAACAAAAATTCACTTACAAGATCGTTGATGCGTTTAATCTCAACAAGCATAATATCGGTGTACCCTTTTTCTTTCTCCATTCCGACTTCAGCCAGCGATTTGCGCATCATTTGCAGAAACCCATTAATAGATGTAAGCGGGTTGCGGATTTCATGGGCTGTACCAGCTGCAATCTGTCCAATCATGGCTAGTCTGTCACTCCGCTCGATTTTATCAGCCAAGGAATGCATATTAGTGACATCCTTAAATATGTAGTATCCCCCTTTAATTTGTCCGTTCGTATCCCGCAGTACGTCTGAGTCCACAATTAATTCGATCCGTTGATTTCCATTAAACCAGGAATATGCCTTATCGGACACCGAAACTCCTTTTAATACTGCAGAAGAAATAAAGCCCTGATTTTCCTTCATTCCGGGAATTGCATCATCAATCACCCGGTTGATGACATACTGCTTCTCTACGCCCAATATTTTGCAAGCTGTCTCGCTAATTTCAGCAATCTGGGCATGTTCATCCACTATAATAATTCCCAGATTAATATTTTTAACAACGTGCGTATAAAAGCTTGTCCATAAGGATTGTGCGGGAGCTTCTTGAATTGTAGGCAGCAAAAAACAATGACGTGCTATTTCCTGGTCATTATCACTGCAGATAATCAAATCACACATGCAAGTCTCTCCAGAGTGCAGCTTTAAAAGCCCGCGTGGCATGCGGTCTGATTCGCCATTGCAGTGATTCAGCCAAAAGGTAAAACCTTCCTTTACCACAAATAGATCATGAAAAGTTTTCTCCTTAATTCCTTCGTATGTATGGCCGGTAGCCTGAAGCAATATCGAATTGGCTTCCACAACTCTTCCCTCTTTATCCAAAAAAACGGCAGCAAAAGGGAACTTATGCAATTGATGTTTCATCTGGTCCATATTAATTTCTAATTGAAACGAATGTCCGGACATTGTTCTTTCACCTCACTGCCGGAGATATTTACCATACTGAATATATTCTGTTTATTTTCACAATTTCCTTTTTGCTTTGCAACAATGTCATATAAAATTAAAAGCCCCCGGTATATAATACCGAGAGCTTTATAAAAATAGAGCCGCACACCTGTCGTCGATACGCTCATCCGGGCGGCCCCGTGCAGTTAGCTCAAGCTAGGCTGCCCTGCGGCACACGGAAGGATCCACTTATGGCTGCTTCCTTCCGGACCTGACCAGGTTCATGGGTTCCCGTTGCGCAGGACCCAGCTCTCAACACCACTTACACAGACCTGACCCCACATGAAACGCACCTCAGACAGGAATTCAACCCCGCTACAGCGGATTGCGGGTACAGGGCACCGCTACCTCCCCGTCTAGTGCGACAAACTTATACACGATAGTTATGCAGCATCGCTGCCTAATCATCTTATCAAAAAAGAAAAGGTAAAGCAAGCCGTTACTCTAACGCTCATTACCGCAATTTTTGCTGCTTCAGGCAAGAGTTGTGTGGTTAGCTATCTTCTTCCATTTTATCGAAATTAACCAATTTGTTAACTTCCTGAATTACCTTGGATGCTTTCGTGAACGATGTTTTGTTATCTGTAATATATGTATTTACTTCAACCAGAATACCTGTCACTTCCGTCAGGTCAAGCGCATCCATATATTTCTGTAGTTCTGTTATTTTTTTCATTGCGTCATACGCTAGTTGCGTCGTGTATGGCTGTTGCATCATTGTTGCAAGATCAGCAGTCATAACCCGTACAACAGGAGCGATTTGCCCCCTAGACGGTGAAACATCCTCCGGAATCTTTATCGCTCGCCCTTCACGATTAATAACGATGCCATTCGTATACTTGGCATCTCCGTTGAATGGATCAATCGTCATCTTGTCCGGCCGACCTTTCCTCGGCTTCTCCAATGGCTTCTCAAAAGGTTGTTCAATTACAGAAAATACAGTTTGTATCTTATCGAGGCGAATGTCAGAAACCGGGATTTTTGGCTTCTGCACTTTCTCATACACTAAACTTTTACGCATTTCCTCTTCATATTGAGATGGGGTAATATTCTCATCGATGTTCACCTGATATGGTGGTTCATTGGTAGGCATAATATCTGGAATATTTTGCTCTTGAGCTTCCACATTCTGTAATATGGAAGACGCTGCAAATACTCCAACACTGATAACGGACGTAGCGATAACCAGGGATAAAACGACGTTTCTCTTTCTCATTCAGGATTCTCCTCTTTCTTACTTGAAAAGGAAAAGCCGTATCCGCGAAATTCTTGCGTATCTCTTTGTATTAGCCTAGGAATTTCTTCTCTTTTACTAAAGAATAAGCGTGCTCTACAAGTCGAATTTCCCGAATGCTCTCCCAATCATTATCTATCTCTTCTATAATGCAACGGACTAGCCCTGTATAGCAAGCATGCATATCATCTTTTGTCAGGCATGCTTCAAAAACTGCACGATAAATATCTTGTTTCGCCACGGTATCTCCTCCAAAGGACGGATGAAAATTGGTTAAATAGTATTACTTAGGATTTTAAGTTACAAATGTTGGTAAGTAAAGAGATTCGACAAAACATCCCACTAAATTACGTCAAAATTCAAGAAATACAACTTTATCTGCGTCCCACAGGCAGTAAACTCCCACTGGTGGAAGTTTTACTTTATAGAAGCTATGTGCACCATATGCTTTTTTTACCCATAATTTTTTATACTCTACAAAAAAAGCTTCGACCGTCATCCAAAAGTCGAAGCTTTGCTTTCTTTTCCCAAGTTATAGGCTTTACTGATTAAACTATCCGGCACTTCGTTCATGCAATACGCTCTGCATCAGAATATGTAAAAGACATTCCCCTACAGCAATGCCTGCGGCAGCAACGAGAGAAACAAATACTGTGGGTGTATCTGAATTAAACAGGCCAAGCCCTGTTAACCAAATAACCAAAAATGCAATTACAAAATCAAAAGCTGTGGCTACCAAATTATTGGTAAGTGGTAAAATAACTAGATCCCCCATGTAATAGCTTATTACGCAGAGAAGGAAGCTAATCATCAATATATCTGGTATCTCTTCCTTATAAATCAGACCTAAAATAAATGCTAAAATTCCAGTGACCGCCACAACTTTTATTGCTATGGTGTCTATACTTTCAAGCGGTTCCCTCAATGCCATCATTCCTTTTACAATTTCTTTTCATCTGTATGGTTACATCATTTGTTTGATTTTATTCGTAATGCGCCCGCGAGCCAATAAAAAACGCGCGGGCGCTATCGGTCTTTTTCGCCGACATATCGTTTCTTATCCATTAAAAACCCCTGCATGCGACATTTCGCAAGCAGGGGTGTACGTACCGTATGTATGGCGAAGATGGAGGGATTCGAACCCCCGCGCGCCGCAAGACGCCTAACTGATTTCGAGTCAGTCCCCTTCAGCCGGACTTGGGTACATCTCCATATGCATCTTCTCTTTAGACTAAAAAATATCCTACCATATGTACGCGAAATAAATCAATGCTCTGTTTCCTTATGCCACATGGATAAAAGTTTTGTAATTACCACTTTATTTTGCAAGCCCCCTATTTATCACAGGGGGCTTGCAAAATCGACTTATCCTTGTGCCTGATCCGTTGTATTTACCGAGGCCGTAGCTTGCGCCTGAGATAATTGTTGTTGAGCTTGCTGAAGCTGTTGTTGAGCTTGTTGAATGGCTTGTGGATTTGCAGCAGCTTGCGCCTGCGTTAATGCGCTCTGAGCCTGAGAGACGGCATTTTGCGCCTGTATAACCGTAGCTTGTGCCTGCTGACTTGCTTGTGCGTTTACGCTTTGGGATTGTGGTGCTGTATTCATTCCTTGTTGAGATTGTTGGTTAGGCATAGGAGATGCCCCTTTCTTCATTATTATTTGTGCTTTACAACACTTTGTTAGTATGAGCGGTTTGTTTTTAATTTATCCCAGCTTTGGACATTAATTGTTCTTACAAACTAAGAACAGGGATAGAATCGAGTTTCGTGTATTTCTTTGCACCTTCCATACTCGGATGGCGCTTTTCTCTTTTGATATTGATTTTCTGATTCTTCCATTTTATAATAATAAGCGAATTTGTACTGACTAGTCAGTTTAAAAAGAGGTGGGAATATGCGCGCAAAAACGAGAGAACTGATTTTTCAAGGTGCTCTAAAAGCCTTTGCCGAAAAAGGCTTTAACGAAACAACAATGGAGCAAATCGCTGAAATCTGCGGAGTCGCAAAAGGCACGCTCTACTACAACTTCAAGACAAAAGAAGACTTATACATATTCGTAATGGAATCCGGGGTACAGAATTTCACTGCCCTAATTCAGGATTACATGGACGTAGTGAGCCCTGATGATTTCCGCCAGCGCACTATTCGTCTGATTGAAGCACATCTTGATTTCTTCCAGAACGAACAGGACTTCTGTCGTCTGTTACTCAGCCGCGGCTGGGGAACACAGGAGCGACACCATACGATTCGCCATGTTTTACAAAAATACTTCGTCCTTCTGGAACAAGAGTTACAGGCTGCGAAAAATAACCAAAAGCTTCATTCCGGTATAGATGTGGCAGTTACCGCCAGCAGCCTGTTCGGCATGATTGGATTTACCGCCATGCGAGCCATCATTCATGAAGAGGCACTCGATAATTCCAGTCTACGCTATAGTCTGCAGAATCTGGTTCTGCATATGCTAGGAATCTATGAAGAAGAGTAACACCATGAAAAGGTAGAGGAGGAGAAAATATGAGGGGACTTCGTATCACTATGTTTACCGCCATGACTCTGCTTATTGGCGGCGGCGCATATGCGCTATCTTCATATGGGGAAAGCGGCCGTATTAAAGCGGCTTCTACCAGTCAACCTACCGCCTACGTAGAAGCAACGAACATGAACGCAAGCTTCAAAATGGGGGGCCGAATTAATGAAATCTATGTTAAAGAAGGCGACCACGTAAAGAAAGGCCAATTGCTTGCTCGCCTGGAGAGCAAAGAGTTACAGGACAAAGCATCTCAGGCACAAGCTGCACTAGAAGCAGCCAACGCCGGTGTCTCACAAGCTCAGGCATCCGTATCCGCAGCGGAAGCGAAGAAATTACAGGGCAGCAATGCAGTAAACGTAACCGCTGATACAGTAGAACGACAGGTCGAACAAGCGCGCGCCGCCGTTAAAGCCGCACAGGCACGTGTAGACGCACTGAAAAACGGCGCCCGTAAAGAAGAACGCGAACAAGCGAAAATTAAAGCAGACGCCGCTAAAGAAGCGTATCGTTTGGCGGAAGATAACTATACTCGCATGAAGACCTTGCTTACACAAGGAGCCGTATCACAGGCCAAGGTCGAGGAAGCGGAATTGAGCTATCAGAAAGCAAAAGCGGAATACGAAGCTGCACAAAAGCAATATGAGATGATAGAGAATGGACCGCGCAAAGAAGAAATTCAAGCCGCTGAAGCTCAGCTAGAACAAGCCAAAGCCGCAGTAGCACTTGCCGAAGCAGGCAAAGGAGAAGTCACGTTGCGCCAGGATGACGTACGAGCAGCCGAAGCAGGCATCTCCCAGGCTTCCTCCTCTGTATCCTCGGCGAAGGCCAACGTCTCTAAGGCTCAGGCTGCACTAAATGAAGCGAAAACGTACATCAACTATACTGAACTTCGCGCTCCGGCGGACGGCATTATTACTTCCCAGTCTGCACAGTTGGGTGAACTGGTCGGCGCAGGCTTCCCGGTATTTACACTGGAAGCAACGAAAGATCGCTGGGCCAAATTCTATTTCCCAGAGACAGAGCTGGGTTCTTTGAAAGTCGGGGATGAGGTCCACATGAAGCTTATCTCTACCGGTAAAACCGTAAAAGGAAAAATTACGGTTCTCCAGCCAGCCGCTGACTTTGCCATTCAAAAGCCAAGCCAACATACGGGTGATACGGATGTGCGCTCTTTCGGCGTGAAGGTGACGCTAACTGACTTGCCTGACACGGCAGCGACCGGCATGACGCTGCAATGGCAAGGTATGGGGGCGAAATAACGATGTCAGCTCCGCTCAAAGTGGGAAACATCATCCGCGAGGAGTGGTTAAACATTCTTCGTGACCGACGCCTTTTCGCTATTCTTTTTCTCGTTCCGTTGCTCTATACAGCGCTGTTCGGCTATCTATATTCCAATCAGCGTCTGGTAGCGATTCCGACCGTTGTGTTTGATGGCGACAATAGTCAGCTTAGTCGACAAATCATTCAGGCGTTCGATCAGACGGAAACGTTCCGTATTACGAGCCATACTCTCTCGGAAAGTGAAGTGGAACGGACAATCGAGAACGGGAAAGCGCGCGTCGGCATTATCATTCCGAACGACTTCTCTACCCGTTTAAAACACGGAGAAAACGTACCGGTGCTGACTTTTGTGGATGGAAGCAATATGCTGTTCTCCAACTCGGCGACACGTGCTGCCAACCAGGTCATCACTACCTTCAGCTATGGGGCTTCCTCTATAAAGCTGAAACAGCAAGGATTAAGGGACGAACAAATCACGGCAACATTTTCTCAGATACCGTTCCGCTCTCGCGTATTATACAATCCGATGTTTAACTATAACGACTTTCTCGTATACGGCTTAATTGGCGCAATTCTGCAACAGGTGCTTCTGCTCGGTGTAGCGTTAACGGTGACACGTGACAAGGAACAAGGTACTTGGAATCGGTTTGCGGTCTGGCGCGGTCTTCCCTGGCGTATCGCTTATGCGAAAACAGCTCCTTATTTCTTGATAGGTGTGGTTAACAATCTAAGCGTATTCGTACTGTCGCTATATGTATTTCACCTGCCGTTCCGCGGCTTGTTCCTACCAGCGATGGCGCTCGGCGTAAGCTTCGTATTTGCTCTGCTCGGCATCGGATACCTGGCAAGTCTGTTCTCCGGCAATCAGGTAGGTTCTACTCAAACTACAATGCTCATCGCCGTCCCATCCTTTCTATTATCGGGCTTTACATGGCCGTTTGAGGCGATGCCCTATGCGCTCAATGTAGCCGGCCACCTGCTACCGCTCACATATTTTCTGGACGGGGTACGCGAAATTTTCATTAAAGGGCATGGGTTTGAGATGGTTTGGCAGGATTGCGTAGCTATGGGCTTAATGGGGGCAGTCACGTATTTCATTGCATTTCTGCTCACTCCATTATTCATCAAGGCAGACAAAAAATCTGAAGCAGATACAACCCCTTCCCTTTCTGTTTAAGCCATAAAATGAAACTTCACTCAGTGAGAATATTACTGCCCGTTAAAGCAGGGTAAACAAATCATACAGAAAAAGCGCGAATAGCTCGTAAAAATACGGCATTCGCGCTTTTTCATATTCAAGAAAATCATCTTCAGTTACTCAGTCACTTTCTTTTTTCGCCGTTCTCGCAACGAACGGAAGAAGTTTTTGAGTAGTTCACTGCATTCTTCTTCACGCACGCCCTGTATCATCTCCACCTGATGATTAAACCGCTCTTCCTGTAGCAAATTCATCAAACTTCCCGCACAACCAGCCTTCGGATCCATCGCCCCATATACGATCCTGGGTACTCGTGCCTGAACAATCGCACCTGCGCACATTGGACATGGCTCAAGCGTGACATATAGCGTAGCTCCGATAAGGCGCCATCCTCCCATCGTCTCGCTCGCTTCCTTTATAGCGATAAGCTCCGCATGGGCCAGCGGGTCCTTCGCTGTCTCCCGCAGATTGTATCCTCGGCCTACTACCTGTCCATCTTTTACAATGACCGCACCGATGGGCACTTCCCCTAACGCCTCCGCCTTTCGGGCCTCTGCAATCGCAAGCCCCATATAATACTCATCGTTCATATTTTTCACCATATCTACTCTGTTTTCAGGCCGGAAAATAATAGCGCACGGGCTGGGGCGGCTTCCGTTTCTAGTACTTTAATGGGGGCGATGACCATAAAGTACGCACCTTCAGGTACATCACCCAGACGAAGCCCTTCTACAATGATACTACTTGCCTCAAATAACGCTTTGTGGGTCGGATGTCCGGATTGATCACGCTCGATGCCCGGTGCATCGATGCCTACACCACGTACGCCGGCTGCCGCTAAATACTCTGCTCCATCCGCAGCCAGAAATACAAATCCGGAACCGAAATCATCCGTTAAGGAATTTCGCGTTTTCAGGAGAAGGAATTCGTCTTTCTGGGGCGCGAATCTTTCCAGATCACCCTTCGTAATTTTATCTTCGACAGCTGTGACATCAAGCACCCGACAAGACCCAACGAGCCGTTGAATCGGGATGGTCTCCATCGTTCCACCGTCGGGCAGCATGTGTAGTGGAGAATCGACGTGCGTTCCTGTATGCATGTCCATATCAATCCGTGATTCATATGCAGAAGCCTGAGTAAAATTCTGCACCACACGGATAGCAGGCTGCTTTTCTGACTTGTTTTTGTAGGTTACCATGCCAGAATGAATGGGCATCGATATATCATATAATTCATACATTGTTAGCTTTCCCCTTTTCGGTATTTCTGCTGTTCCACCGCTTTGATTGTTTTTCTTTCCTCGGTACTTTCACCCGTCCACCATCTTTTTCCGTCATTTATAATCATCTTGTATGATTCGGCAGGCCCCCACGTACCTGCGGCGTATTCTTCCGGGGAACGTGGATTTTTATCCCATGCGCGCCGAATCGGATCAATAAACTTCCAGGCCAGGGATACTTCATCCCAACGTGTAAAGAAAGTAGAGTCTCCAAGCATAGCGTCATGCAGTAGGCTTTCGTATGCTTCTGGCGGTGCGTCCCCGCAATTATTGCAATACTCCATCCCAACCGGCACAATCTGACTATCCGCTCCTTGCTTCTTGGCGTTCAGCAGCAATGTGATGCCTTCTTTCGGATTAATACGGAAAATAAGTAGATTCGGGGTTAAATCATCATTTTTGTTAAAATATAAGCGTTTTGGCAACGCCTTAAACTGAATAACGATTTCCGTCACTTTCTCCGGCATTCGTTTGCCGGTACGAATGTAGATAGGTACGTCTGCCCAGCGAAAATTATCGATGAACAATCTAGCCGCCACGAATGTCTCCGTTGTGGACGCCGGATTAACGTTTGACTCTTCTCGATATGCGCAAACCATGCCTTGCCGGCCTTTTCCCTCCGTATACTGCCCGCGTACGACATGCCTGTCCACTTCTTCTTCGTTGTAGCGACGAAGCGCGCGCATAACTTTCACTTTTTCGTCGCGGATCGCTTCAGTATTTAACCTGCTCGGCGGCTCCATACATACCATCATGACCATCTGTAGCATATGATTCTGCACCATATCAAGCAGGGCACCCGCGCGGTCATAGTAAGAAGCACGGTCTTCGACCCCTACCGTCTCGCTGGCGGTAATCTGAATATTGTCGATATGTCGATTATTCCAAAGCGGTTCGAACATAGAGTTAGCAAATCGGATAACCTGTATATTTTGTACCATTTCCTTACCTAAATAATGATCGATACGGTAGATTTCCTCTTCCGCAAATGAACGCTTAATCTCTTCGTTCAGCATTTCTGCTGAAGCATGGTCATGACCGAATGGCTTCTCGACAACTAACCGCTTCCATCCTGTTGTATTCGTAAGTCCACTACGCTTCAGATGGTTCGATACAGTTCCGAATAGCTGAGGCGCAATTGCCAGATAAAACATCCGGTTGCCCGTAAGCTGCATCTTCCTCTCTCTTTCTTCCACCACAGCTAACAAGGAAGCGTATGCGTCCGCTTCCATAATGTCAAACGCTATGTAATCAAACCGTGCAGCAAATCGCTCCCACTCTACTCCTTCTTGCAAAGGTAAACGCCCAAACTCAGAAACCGCTTCTCTGACAAACATGCGAAATCGAGAGACTTCCATCTCCGTTCTTCCGATCCCGATAACGGCAAACTCGTTGTTCAAATGACCGTCCAGGTACAAATTGTAGAGAGCGGGAAACAGCTTGCGCTTGGCCAAATCTCCCGTCGCACCGAAAATAAGGAAAACAAAAGGCTGGATAGAATCGTGTTGGGTAGACAATCGCGGCACTCCTCACCTAAAAGATTTTTCCGTTAATCAATCATCTACATTATACCTTATCTTATCCCGCCTTCCGCCTGGTAATGTAGATAGAGGGCCTGATAAAAAAATAGAAGTCCCTCTGTCTTATGGTAAGACAGAGGGATAGATGACTTGCTGTTTATACTCCGGCAAGTAAGAATTCGCGGAACCCGAGCAATGCTTGCGCAAACTCCTCCGGTTTTTCCAGCATGATATAATGACCGGCACCTGCGACCGTTTTTGTCTGTATGTTACCGTTCAATTCCTTCGCCTTTTCAGCAGCACCTTTCGGCAACAACTTATCCTCCGAACCATAGACAGCTAGGATTGGAACGTCTAGCTTCGCGAAAATGTCCGCACCTCTATATTCGTTGCATGCACGGAAATCATCATGTACGACGATCGTCTCAACCCAGGAGAGCTGCTTTTGTTCTTCTTCAAGAAGTTCAGGTGTTACCTCTTTACCATAAGAAGCTTTAAAAAGAAAATCCGGGAACGTCCCGCCCGCCAAATCTTCGAGAATTTTTGGATGCACTGGCATCTCATAATGACTGGCATCCAGCACTAATCCCTTAACATCGGGATTGCGGGCGGCCATCTCAATGCCTACCATACCGCCCATCGAATGCCCTACCACGATCACATCCTGACCTGCAACTTGTGCATTGGCCCACTCTGCATATTCTTCAATCGTGTTGCAGCGGCTTCCCGTATTCTCACCGTGGCCAGGCAAGTCGAGTGTTAGGCAAGAAATATTGCCTAACCTTTCTTTCAAGCCGCGAAATTTATCTTTAGTCCCACCCGCGCCATGAATTAATACAAACGGAAGCTGTCGGGATACGCTCATCGCTCTCCTCCTACATGATGGATTTTGAGATAACTACACGTTGAATCTGGTTGGTACCTTCGTATATCTGGGTAATTTTCGCGTCGCGCATCATGCGCTCCACAGGAAACTCCTGAATATATCCATAACCGCCCAGGATTTGCACCGCATCTGTCGTTACTTTCATCGCGACATCTGAAGCGAATACTTTAGCCATGGAAGCCAATCGCATCATGGCTGGGTCCTTACCTGTATTGCCCAAATTATCTAGCGCGCTGGCTGCTCGGTATACAAGTCCGCGCGCCGCCTCGATCTGCGTTGCCATATCCGCCAGCATGAACTGAATACCCTGGAATGAGCCGATGGGTCGGCCGAATTGCTCGCGCTCTTGCACATACTCCAGGCAAACATCAAGTGCTCCCTGTGCAATGCCAAGCGCCTGCGCCCCGATTCCCGGCCGCGTTTTATCCAGTGTCTTCATTGCGACAAGAAAGCCCTGACCTTCTTCAGCGATTACGTTCTCTTCCGGCACACGGCAATCCTCGAAGAAAAGCTCCGCGGTTGGTGAACCTTTAATACCCATCTTTTTTTCGATTTTACCAACAGAGAGTCCTGGTGTTCCTTTTTCGATTAGAAAAGCGGTAATACCCTTATCTGTTTTGGCGAAAACGGTGTACACATCGGCGATATTACCATTAGTAATAAAGCATTTCTGACCGTTTAGACGGTAATATGCGCCGTCCCTTTCCGCCCGGGTCTTCATACTTTTCACATCAGAACCGGCGCTCGGCTCAGTCAAACCGAAGCAAGCTAGCTTCTTCCCTGTGGCAAGATCAGGCATAAAGCGCTGTTTCTGTTCCTCATTGCCGCTAAGAAGCACTGGAAGCGAACCGAGTTCCTGTACGGTAATAATTTGGGAAGAAGAAGCGCATACTCGCGCTACCTCTTCGACAATCAGGCAATACGTCAGCAAATCCAAACCAGCGCCACCATACTCTTCCGGCAGATTCGCTCCTATATAGCCATATTCACTTAGCAAGTCCTTAATATCGAACGGGTACTCTCCCTTCTCATCGATCTCAGCTGCACGGGGCTTAATTCTCTCCTGCGCAAGCTTATAGATGCCCTGTTGAATCTCTCTTTGCTCTTCTGTTAATGCAAAACTCATTTTACTTTGCACCTTTCGTATAATCGTAGAATCCCTTACCCGTTTTGCGGCCCAGATGTCCAGCGCGCACGAGCTTACGTAGCAGTGGAGCGCTACGATACTTGGAATCCTGCGTTTCTTCATATAGGGAATCCTGTACATACAGGAGCGTATCGAGGCCAATCAAATCAGCTAGCGCCAGCGGTCCGATCGGATGATTTGCGCCGAGCTTCATGCCTTTGTCGATGTCTTCCGCGCTTGCCGTACCTTCCATCAATACGAAAATCGCTTCATTAATCATAGGTACGAGTATGCGATTCACTGCAAACAGTGGCGCTTCTTTCACATCGATTGTCTCTTTGCCCATTGCTTCCACGAGCGCTTTCGCTTCCTGGTATGTTTCTTCAGCCGTGCTCTGGCCGCGAATCAACTCTACCAGCTTCATTACCGGTACCGGATTAAAGAAATGAACACCAATGATTTTCCCTGGACGTTTCGTTACACTGGCGATTTCTGTTACACTCAAGCCTGATGTATTCGTCGCAATGATAATATCTTCACCGGCAACTTCATCAAGCTTTTTGAACAATTCTTTTTTCAATTCCATGTTTTCGCTAACTGCTTCGATAATGAAATCTACATCTTTTAAGCGATCCCATTCAACCGTTGTCGTGAGTGCGCCTTCGAATTCCTGTTTCTTCTCTTCCGTCAAGCGACCTTTCTCAATGCTGCGGTTCCAGTTCTTCTGAATGCCGGACAGTCCACGGTCAAAAAATTCCTGCTTCTGTTCTACCGCTACAACCGTATATCCCGCTTCTACAGCCGCCTGTGCAATTCCTGAGCCCATCGTGCCAAATCCAATTACACCAATTTTTTTCGCCATCTCATATCTCCCTCTGCTTTCTTACTTATTTATTTTGGAAATGAGGGTCTCTGCGCTCAAAGAAAGCAGCCACCCCTTCGTTCTTATCTTCTGTCAGGCAAATCTCTCCAAACGCCTGTGCTTCCAGATTCAGTCCTTCTTCAAGTAACGTCGCAAGCCCTTGATCGATAACCCGCTTCGTCGCCTTCACTGCGATAGGTCCCCGCTTCATTATTGTTTGCGCCCATTTTCTCGCTTCCGTCAGGGCATTTTCATCTACGAGCTGCTCTACTAACCCGATACGGTATGCTTCTTCTGCAGAAACAAACTCACCAGAGAAGATAAGCTGCTTTGCTTTGCCCGGACCTACCAGACGGGCGAGACGCTGTGTACCGCCGTATCCTGGAATAATGCCCAGCTTCACTTCTGGGAGCCCAAGCTGTGATTTGCGACTGGCTACACGAAAATCACATGCCAGCGCCAGTTCCAGCCCTCCACCTAATGCAAATCCATCGATCGCGGCGATAACAGGCTGCTTCAATTCAGCAATACGCTGAAAAACTGCCTGTCCCCGTTTGCAGAGCTCTATGCCCGCTTCTCGGTCCAATTCAGGGAATTCCTTAATATCCGCACCTGCAACAAAAGCTTTTTCTCCTGCACCAGTAATGATTACAGCATCACAATCCTCGCCAATGTTATGTAGAATTTCATCCATCTGAGCAAAGAACTCTTTGTTCAACGCATTAACCGGCGGCGCATCAACCGTAATCGTACCTAACCGGTTATCTAATTCCCATGTGACTTTCATCGCTTCGCACCTCCATATTATCTATTCGATTATGTTCCTCATTTATATAAGATTATTTTAGCAATAATAATGCCAATTCGGATAATTCTTTTTGTTATATGTCTAAAAAACGATATGATATATGTGAATTCTTTTTTCCCTATTTTCTTTTTATATACTAAAGAAACAAAAATTTGTTTCCATAGGATATATTTTTGTTTCTTTAGTATATGTTTGTTTCCTATAGATACAATTCCTTTCTTTATTTGATGTTATATTTTTTCAATTTTTGATAGAAGGCTTTGCGGCTAATACCAAGCTTTTGAATAGCTTCCGTGCGCGTTCGACTTGTTTTCAATACTTCCTCCAGCATCTCTCTTTCCGTTCTCTCAATAATGCCAGGAAGGCTCATCTTATTTGTCTTACTCTGTACTGTACTGTCTGTGATGTTTTCTCCCCGTTCTGCTCCTTCACGCACAAACGAAGGGATATCTTCCGGCACGAAGTACGATTTTGAACAGATCGCAATCATTCTCTCAAGCACATTATGCAACTCCCGAATATTACCAGGCCAATCATATCGCTCAAATATTTCATATACTTCCTGCGTCACCGTGATCTGCTTCTTATAGGTAATGCGAAGTTTGCCCAATATGTTGTTAACAAGAATCGGCAAATCCTGCTTACGTTCGCGCAAAGGGGGAATATGTATGGGCACAATACTTAATCGGTAATACAAATCCTCCCTAAACTTTCCCTCCCGGATTAATTCTTGCAGATTCTTATTCGTAGCAGCGATAATGCGCACATCCAGAGGATGGGTAGTCGTTCCGCCTACCTTCATAAATGTTTTCTCCTGAAGCACGCGGAGAATTTTTGCTTGCAGGAAGAGGGAAAGCTCTCCGATCTCATCCAAAAACAGCGTACCACCATCCGCCAGTTCAAAGAGTCCTTTCTTGCCACCTTTCCGTGAACCGGTAAATGCTCCTTCTTCAAAGCCAAATAACTCACTTTCGAATAATGACTCCGGCAGGGACGCCATATTAATCGCAACAAATGGCTTGTCTCCTCGCTGGCTAGCCTCGTGTATAGCACGGGCAAATACTTCTTTTCCAACTCCTGTCTCTCCATACAACAGCAGCGTTGCTTCTGAATCGCTCACCTTTTTAGCGACATTTACCGCCTGCCGCATGCCGGGCGCATGACTTTCCAAAAGAGAGAAGATTTTTTCGTGCAGTTGCTCTTCTAGCTTTGTAGAATATGTTTTATACTTGTTCAGCTCTTCCTGCAATCCATAAAACTCGCTAATATCCTTCATAATGGCAACTGCTCCGATTAGCTCCCCTTTTTCGAGCAGCGGTGTAATATTGGCGAAAATATGAACATTAAGGGAATGCAAGTAACTATAATCGTTAATTAGCGGCTGGCCCGTCTTTATCACCTCCAGAATACGGGCTCCGGGCTCAACCTGACTCAGTTTTCGATTAACGATTTTATGTGCAGGTACGCCGAACTGTACGGAATACGCCGTATTAACATAGACGATGGTGCTGTCTTTACTAATGACCAGTACCGCATCATGCAGTGATTCCAATATAGAAAGCAGATGCTTCTCCAGCTTCATCATGCTCACCCCCTCTTTCTTACTCTATTGAAAAAAGGGCACTTCCGCACCCTTCTTATCTAACTGCCGCATCCACCACCACAGCTGCTTCCACAACTACTTCCCCCGCTACAACTGCTACCTCCTCCACTATCATTACAATCGCTATTCGAACTGCAATTGCTGCCTCCACCGGACGTATACGTTGAACAGCCAGAGCTTGAAGCACCGGCCGCTACCGCTTTACTCTGCATTTCCATGCCCAGCATAAGCTGCATTTCCCTTTCAAAATCCTTTGCGCTCAGCAACGAATACAGAATAGCTGCTACCGCCACTTTTTCCAGATTGCCATAACGGGTTCGGTTCTTCGTTTTTTTGGCAAAAGCTGATGAATCAGAAGCAGCTTCCTTCAGCATGTCATGCAAATGACCTGCCAAATAACGGGTTTCTTCCGCTACGAACGGATGGTCACGAAATAGCATATCGTGAATATCGGCTTCGCCTCTCTCGCTTAATTCACGGGCTGTCTGTCGGTTCAACGGCGAACGAAAGAAGGTACCCCAGATATCCCAGCTAGCGGAATGGACCTCGAATAGCAAACTGTACAGCACATCAAAAAGCGCACGTTCCTTAGGATTTGGTTTACGCTCAACATGCGGCTCATGATGAATCATCTCACCAGCCACAGATACACAAAGCTTTTCATATTCACGTGTAAACATCAGCATTTCATGCCAAATTTCATCCACGTCTTCGCTATACATCGGCACGGATTTATATAGCGACGCCATCAGAAAATATCGTTTCCACTCAAATAATATCCAGCTGTACATTTTCTCCGTCCAGTCCGGATGCTTTGCCATCACTCTCATCTTAATAACCCGGCCGAATTCGCCATCCATGGTACTCTCCAGTCGTCCCACCATTTCATGCAACGGCGCATGCAGAAGCAAGTCCAGCTGTTTCGGAATTGGCTTTTTAAAGCTTTTTGGAACGTGGCGAAGCGGAATTTTTATTGGTTCCGATTTTCTCGTCATCCTTTTAGAATTTTTGCTTTGCTTAAGTAATATGAAGAATGCTACTAACAAACACATAATAATTGCAAGACTCCATTCCATAAGGTTCGCCTCCTCATGTACATAATGTAACTAACGGGTATATGGTATATATCTGTATATTTAACTATACGAAAAAATATAAATAAAGTAACAAATACAAAAAATTCCGAATTAAAATTCTATTAATTTCTTGAAAGTTGTGCTAGATCATCTTTTATGATCCTCCTATAATAATATAGTGCAAATGATTGAATAAGGCGGGGAATAGAATGAGTCGGTTAAAATCGATATTTACGCTTTTTATGACCATGTCACTAATTGCGTCGGTATATATTCTTATTTGCCTGGGAATTTCCCAAATTTAAACCCTATATACAAACCAAGGTGGTTCCGTTTGACGGAACCACCTTTTTTAATAGATAAGAAAGAACGGCAACACCCGCAAGTTTTTCTTATGCCTCTTGTGATATGTGTGCAAGCTTCTCCATAATACGGCGTTTACGGTAGAGCATCATACCTGTTTCGGCCACATCTTCGATTGTGGACTTGTTTAAATAAGCGCCAAATACAATGCCAGCTATAGGCACGATCTGAAACAATTTTTTCCATCCAAAGTTATCCCTGTATGCTAGCACGACCTCGCGCCATCCCTGCAATTGCGACAGCGTCTGCGTATTTTTCTGCCCTTCTCCATATGCGGACAATTCATCGATAATAGCTTGCTTGCCGACTACATCAGAGGAAGCGAACTGCATGCATTTAACAATAAACAGCCTCTCCTCCCGTTCTTTCGGATCATATCCGTATGCAACAGCAACTTCTTGCAGCACCTTTAATGACAGCCCAAGCAATGCCGGAATATCAACTGCGAGGGTAAAAATTCCACCGATTCCGGTTGTCGCCCCCTGAAAAATAGCGATTTTTTTACGTGAGTTTCGCAGCTCATCAGCTACTTTATCCATATCCTGCAATGAGCGTTCTGCGACGTCCTCTACCTGAAGCACTTCCCGCAACGCACTACCGTCCGAAGATTGAGTCGGAAAGCGCCCCAATACTTCTCGTTCGCTGATGAGATATCTTCCGCCCGTCTGAATATAGTTTCCCACTTCATCTAACGCCTGGCCAATTTTCTCATGCACGAAAGCCGGAGTAATGCGATCAAGCAATTTAAACGGGATGCGGCCTAGCTTCTCCCAAAACCATAAATCTTTCTGCTCATTTTCCCACTTTTTAACCTTTTCCAGCTCTTCCTGCAAATAGCCGCGTGTTTCCATGCGCTCACTCCTCTTTATATTTTTACAGCGAGAGGTTCTTCTCCTTACCACGAAACAATTTTCGGAACAACGAAGCGCCGAACGATTTGACCGAGAAGCCGGGTCCTTGCTGCTTCGCATACCTCTTCTTGACAAACTCAATCACCGGGCGCGGAATTTTCTTGTGGGCGATAAAGCGATAGAACAGCCGGTACCCTTCTTTCAGGTGCTCCCAGCGTCTGTCATTTCCCTCTCGTACATATTCCGATACATCAATAAGGCGTATACCGTTATCCTGCAGAATAATATTTTTCAAGTGAATGTCCCTCGGATTCAGTCCCCGTTCACGTGCATATTGAATCGCTGCATCCACCTGTTTAACAGCAGCTTTCGGGATATATATACCCTCGATAAGGCAATCATACAGATTCGTTCCTCGCTCATAACTCAATACAATAAAGTTTGGCCCTTTACCATAGAAATGGGGGAAGTATGGATTCTCACCCAGCATCCGGTAGGCTTTTTCTTCATTCTCTAGCTTCTTTTCTCTTCCCGGAGCATATACCTTATACGCATAGAGCGGATATTCCGAGTGTACAAAAACAGCCGCATCCGTACCCAAGCCTACACATGTTATTTTTTCCGGTACGTATACGACCTGTACCAGTTCATTATCGCCGACCGTCGTAATCCTCACCTGCTCCATAAGTGGAACAATCTGTTTCCAGGACATAATTCACAACCTTTCTTTCCACTTTTTGTAATATGATTAACAAAAAAAGACCTTCACACACCTCCAGAAAAATCTGAAAGAATGCGAAGGTCTTGCTTACCCTACTAAAAATATGGGCTCAGCATACCGAGCGGAACCATGCCGCTGTATTGACGATATACTGACCGGCACATGTCCGGTAGCTACTCCCCTTATATGCGAGGCATCCATGTCCTCATATTATACCTATACTCATTATATTATACCTTTTAGAAAAATGGAAAGTATAATTTGTTTCATTTGGCTTAAGGCCGACTTCTGCCTCCGTCTCGGGACGTAGCGAAAATCAAACGGCCGCCCGTTATGCCGAGATGCTAGCCGGGATATTATATAGACAAGAGCAGAACACGCAAAACAAAAAGATAAAGGAGGCACACACATGAGGAAGAAAGGTTCCTATCTCTTCGGAATGGGGATGATGGGTATCGGTACAATTATGCTGTTAGGCATTTTAAACCTCGGTTTTCTCATCCCACTGTTTATCGCAGGGCTCTTCATCTATGTAGGCTGGAATATCATTAAGAGAGCACAGGGAGAAAAGCCGATGCAACCGATGTCAAATCCGTTTCAGGATATGATGCCACACCATCCATTTGACACTAGGAAAACACATCATGCCGATGAAATTGATTTATGGGAAAAAGAAATGAACCAAGGAGGGACAAGCCAATGAGCCTGTTCAAACGCGTACGTGATATTACAACAGCGACAATGCACCAAGTACTGGATCATGTAGAGGATCCGGTGGCGATGCTCAATCAGTATATGAGAGATATGGAGAGTGAAATCTCGCAGGCGGAGCTTGCCATCGCACGCCAAATCGCGGTCGAAAAGAAATGGAAGATGATGCTTGAAGAGGCTGAAGCCCGCAGCGAAAAACGGGAGCGCCAGGCGCGTCTTGCAGTAGAGTCTGGGGATGAAGCAATTGCCCGCCGCGCATTGGAAGACAAGCTTATCTGCGATAGCAAAGCAGAAGAATATCGAAAACAGTACGAAATCGCACGCCAGCAAACAATCCTGTTACGCGAACAGCTGCAGGAGCTAAAAGACAAATTCTATGAAATGCGAAATAAAAAAGCAACCCTACTATCCCGTGCCAATGCAGCACGTGCAAGTAAGCAAATGAATCAAGCCCTGTACTCTATCGATACGGAAAGCGCCGCTAAAGGCTTTTCACGCATCGAAGAGAAGGTAATGATGATGGAAACAGAGGCAGAAGCAACCCGCTACATACGACCTGCCTATTATTCACTGGAAGAGCAAATGCGGAATGATGAGCGGAATGCAAAAGTAGAGGAAGCCCTACAGCAATTAAAAGCGAGCCGACAATAGCATTTACGTCCACCTAACAAAATCTTTCACATTACAATCTCTCATTTCCCCTTGTATGAAAAAACTGTCGCGAAGGAATCTCCGCGACAGTTTTTTACATTTCTACTTATCGTCCGTTTACCGCATCTTTCAACGCTTTTCCCGGAGAGAATGCAGGCACTTTCGTAGCTGCGATTTCGATTTCTTCTCCTGTTTGCGGATTGCGTCCTTTACGAGCTGCACGCTCACGGCTTTCAAAGTTACCAAACCCGATAAGCTGAACCTTCTCGCCTGACTTAAGCGCTTCTGAAATGGAACTCAAAATCGCATCAACAGCTTGGGATGCTTGCTTCTTTGTCATTTCCGCATTCTCTGCTACTTTTTCAATCAGTTCTGTTTTATTCATATGTATCCTCCTTATAAACAGTGGAATCTCTTATTCTAATACCCATTCTTCCAAAATGCTAGCCATTTTAAACATTATTATAAAAGAGAAAGAGCATTTTTTCTTTATTTTTCGCTCTTCATGATGTTAAAGAGCGTATAATGGATGCCATACTTCAACACCGAAAAGCATGCTAGCCCTTCTAGAGCGAAGATAGAATGCGCAAGCTGCACGCCAAGTGATGGGGAAATGCCGACCAAAATCACCGAAGCTCCGACCAGTCAGACCGTATCTGTTAACTGGTCTAACATATGAATATAATAGTCGTCCTATTCTGTCAAGACCGTAACACCCAAAATCGTAAATTTGGCCTGATATTGCTTCACTTCTTCGAGTGCCTTAATCATTAATTCTTTCGCTCTTCTATCATCATACTTGCCAATGAGCGAGATGACAATGATATTTTCCAAGACGGGAATAATAGGAGAGGGAAGCTTTGTAGCTTTTCTCCTTTATTCCGCTTACTAAGCCCGTGGATTATTTATTCGGTTCTGGAATAATAATTGTGCTCACACTTCTCGGTCTGCGCTCCTCACTCGGTTTTTTATCCATTGCTTTTTTATATACAGCAACTAAATCCTGAAGAAATTCCTGAAATTCTTCATCGGTCAGATGCATATTTGCCTGCCGATACATCACTCCGTCTTTTATCATGTCTAACTGCTCTTGAGCAAGATACCGACCATAGTCCCCCATTAATACAGCAAGAAATGTAGCGAAATATTTCATATGGTCATCACGCGACGCATTGGCCATATCTTCAGGAGTCAGGTTAGCCCCCTGCGCTTCTAATGCATATACCTTCTCTATCGCACCACGAATTTGTCGCTGTTCGACAATAGTGAGAATCCCGCCTTTTAATAGCTTATTGAGATGACGGTAAAGGGTCGCCTGCGGAATATCAGGTAGTCTTTCAGCGATCTTCTGTACCGTCAAGGAGCCGTGGGAAGCCATCGTCTGAATGATTCGCATGCGTACTGGATGTAGCAGCAAATCAGCTTTAGATTCTTTCATAACTGCTCATTCTCCATTTATTATCATTTTCGATAACAAGAGTATTTATATTTTTTGTTTTTGTCAATGACATTTTACTAAATCCGCTACAATTGAATGTCGGGACAAGCCCTTTTCTCATACACTGTCAGGGAACAAAGGAACCTTGAAGAAGAGAGGGAGAAAAGCATGGCAAAAGCGAACAAAAAACCAGGGAACAAAAAGCCGGCAGGCAAAGGTAGGCACCAGATATCATCTGAAGAGCGCAATCGCTTCAATATGAAAGTGGTAACTGTGGATAAATGCATCGTATGCAAGCAGCAATGCGAACGTGGCCTGGCTTATATTAAGAAAATGGCCGAACCTGGAGCAATTGGATTCGGCGTACCTTGTATTCTAACCAAAGGAAAAGCATATAAATAGGAGAAGCCACGGTACAAAAATGGAAATCTCCATGTTTTTGTACCGAATTCTCCTCAAACCACCATCTATTCATTCACCTTCTCTGTGATAAGACAAGCAATAAGCGACTCAAGAGTCGGGGATGCTGCCCGCTCCGCTGAATAACCGGCCGCTTGAATGGCTTCGGCTGTTCTCTCGCCCATACAAACGAGCGAGGCGACAGAAAACATGGCATAAGGATCTATTTCTGCACGTTCTAAGTACCTAACAAGCGTTTCTACAGAAGCCGCACTCGGAAAGACTATCGTATCAATCGGCTCCCCACGAAGCAGTCGTACCATATTCGCATTGTATTCATAGCATTCTTCCTTTTCGTATATCGCGAGCAAATCACATGTACCCCATTCAGTCTCGTACTGTTCCCGATTTTTCAGAATACAGGCCTCTCCGACAACCAGCCACTTATCTGAGGCAGAGAAGGGTTGCACAATTTCGGAAGCAAAGCCCATTTCCTGCAACTTTTGCCCTGTTCGTCGGGAAAGCGTATAGAACATGGCTTTAAGCTCTCGAATATCCCTACCGCTTCGACGATACGCCGCAAAAAAGAAAGTGACGCTCTCTGGAGAAGTAAATAAAATCCTTTCATATTCGCCACTTCGCGCTATCGTTTCTACTACTATCTCATCGCTTCGTTCATGCACAGAGAAGTACGGATATTCAATAACATCTGCCCCTCTCTCAGAAAGCGCATCTGCCAGATTTCCCTGCTCTCCTCCGGTACGTGCTACTAGAATACGGCGACCGAATAATGGCTTATTCTCGAACCAACGGATTTGCTCCCGCAAGGCGACAATGTCACCTACAAGGGTAATAGCAGGGTTCTCCAGACCTACTTCTTCAACCTTGCGTACAATCGTCTCAAGTGTTCCCTGCACGGTCTGTTGTCCACCCATTGTTCCCCACCGCACTAATGCGACCGGGGTCTGCGGATGACGACCGTGCTGAATAAGACTATCACATATATATCGTAAGTTCTTGACTCCCATATAAAACGCAAGCGTGTCAATGCCGCCGAGTGACATCCAGTCCACGGCCGGTTTTCCATCCGACGTCTTCGCATGTCCAGTCACTACGGCGAAGCTGGTACCATACTCTCTGTGTGTTACCGGGATACCTGCATACGCCGGGGCGGCAATGCCCGCTGTAATGCCTGGAACGATCTCATATTCAATCCCATGGCTGGCCAATTCCGCTGCTTCTTCTCCTACCCTACCGAATACGGAAGGATCTCCGCCTTTCAGGCGAACCACTTGCTTACCTTCCTGTGCCTTACGCACAAGAAGCTCATTTATAGCCTCCTGACGAAGCGTATGATGCTTGGGAAATTTACCGCAGAAAATGAATTCTGCACCCGGTTTTGCGAACCGTAACAGCCGGGGATTTGCCAGACGATCGTAGACGATCGTATCGGCTCTGCGGAGACATTCCAGCCCCCGTACCGTAATTAATTTTTCATCACCCGGCCCTGCTCCTACCAAGTATACTTTACCCATGCTCATCGGCTCCCCCCTTTATTTGCGGATGGTGCCATACGCTTCTCCTGATAGGCAAGACAGGCGCTTATCCATCGTTCCACAACTAAAGGCGCAGAAGCAAAATGAAGATGTGTATAACCCGCTACCACATTCTCACGCAGAACACCTTCTTGCTTCTTGCCGAACCGGCTCTGCACCTCATAAGCCCGAGGCAGCTCTTCATCCGTCTCAAACGTCGAATAATGGAATTCATGGCCGCGGGCCGTCTCGCCTTCCTGCAGCAGAAAGTTCCCTGCCAGACCGTACGCCTCACGATACCCGAGCGCCGCTCGTTTTGTCTGCATACGTGTACGTCCAGGGATAATGCCCACCATCGGATAACTCTCGCCGTCTGTCGTAATGATTTCATTGGTCAGATACATAAAACCCCCGCATTCAGCAAATGTAGGCATTCCGCTCTCAATCACCCTGCGTACTGAAGTACGGCTTCCTTCCGCTGCTGCCAGTTCAGCGGCGAATTCTTCCGGGAATCCTCCACCAATATACAATCCATCCACTCCGTCAGGCACGGATTCTCCAGCTAGTGGACTAAAGAATACACATTCTGCGCCTGCTTCCACAAGCATTTCGAGATTTTCCGGATAGTAAAAATTGAACGCTGCATCCTTTGCGATTGCAATACGCACAGTTGTCCTAAGCTTTTTCGCCGCGGGAAACAGGCGAAACGTACTATTCGACGGAATCGGTGGAGCCTCAGCCAATGCAAGCAACCGGTCTATGTCAATGCGCTGAGCCACCATCTCACCCAGCTGCTCGAATAATGGTTCCAATTCTCCGCGCTCCACAGCTGGCAGAAGGCCCAGATGACGCTCTGGAATTCGAACTTCTGGTGTCCGTACAAGCGTACCTAACAGCGGAATTCCGCACTCCTTCTCTACCGCCTGCCGAATGAGTTCACCATGTCCTTCACTTCCCGCATGGTTAGCAATAACACCTATAATAGATACGTTAGGATTCAGCGCCTGAAATCCTTTTACAACCGCCGCCGCACTCCGTGCCATACTGTGCACGTTCACAACCAGCACAACCGGCGTTTGCGTCAGCAAACTGATCTCAGCCGTACTTCCGCTATCCTCTACTGGGCTTTTTCCATCATATAGGCCCATAACGCCTTCTATTACAGAAATATCAGCGTCTGCACTTGCACGGGTCAGCACACCGCGTACAACATCCTCCGTAAGCATCCAGCTGTCTAGGTTACGCGAAGGACGACCGGTAATGGCTGTGTGGTATGCCGGGTCGATATAATCTGGTCCGCACTTAAATCCTTGTACGACCAGACCTTTTTTTCTGAATGCCGCCATGAGACCGATAGTAATCGTGGTTTTTCCCGCTCCGCTTCCCGTTCCGGCAATGATGATTCGTTTGCTGCCCATATCCACTCCTCCTTCACACGCTATGCGAGTACGCCAACTGAAATGGTCACGTTGCCTGACTTGCGCTTCGTTAGGGCAAGCTTCTCAAGCCCACTATAACGTTTACAGGCCGGTTCACTTACACCGTATGCACCTGTGAACTTAAATACCGTATCCGACGGCTCTTCTATGTTCATCTCATTCAGTTCTTGCGGTGTATAACAAACGAATTCCCATCCGTACTTTCTGCATACTGCAAGCAAACCTTCTTCGTCCTTCTTTATATCAATCGTTCCAACCGCTTTCACACTCTGGAAGGAAAATCCAAGTCCATCAAGCGTCTCCCGAATGACATTCTCAATTTCTTCCGCGGATGTTCCTCGATTGCATCCAATACCAAGCGAGATGACCTTGGGTCGATAAAGGACACCGTTGTCCAAAATCGGCATTTCTTCCGGTCGTAACTGCCGGTGTGTCACCACGAGTGCCGCATCCGGAGACGCAGCTATTGCCTCTTCAATAGAACCATAGATTTTTAGCGTCGGAGGCATGGGTGTGTCATGCATCCACCAATCTTTTTCGCCTGATTCCTGTATAATCGCCACGTGCTCTTCGTTGACCACAGAGGCGCTGACCGGCGTCAGCTTTTTCTCAGACATCGGGTCCCAAGTCCAGCCGAACCTGCGGCCGAACAAGTCTACTGGAATCGTCTTCTGTACATCAGAAGCAGTCGTAATGATCGGCTGCGCACCCAGCAAAGCAGCTACTTCTCTCGTCAATTCATTGGCTCCACCCAAGTGCCCTGATAGTACGCTGATAGCATGATGTCCCCTGTCATCAACGACAACAACGCCCGGATCGGTCTTCTTATCTTTCAATACTGGAGCAATCATGCGCACGACCGCCCCGAGAGAAATAAATAGAATCAGACCGTCGTACGCAGGAAACAATGCGGGAAATAATAATCGTACCGAACCGGTAAACAGCTGAATTCCCTGCTCTTCTTCATCGCCGCGAGCGAATTTGTTCATGTAATATACATCCGCGTCGGGGAATTTCTTCATGAGCGAGCGTACCATCTCCACACCGTGTTTTGTAATCGAAACAATCGCATATCGCCCCGTCTGACGAATGTCCGGAATGATGCCTTCCGTTAGTTCAATTACAGTTGTCTCCGTGTGGTTCATGATGTGATACCTCTCCGGAAGCGATGGGTAAATTCTTTATCATATAACTTGGAGCGGAATTCGTCCCGATTCGTAATGTCCGGGTCCAATGCCCAGCCAGCAAGAATCATCGCATGTGAACGAATACCGTGCGCACGCATATCTTCTCCTAATGTCTCCAGCGTGGAACGCACAATCTTCTGATCCGGCCAGCTGGCTCTATATACAACCGCTACCGGCGTGTCCGGTCTCCATCCTGCCGATAGGAATTCATCCACAACTTTCTTAACAAGGGTAGCACTTAAAAACAAAGCGACAGTACAATGATGTGAGGCGAGATCATGCAGCTTTTCCCGTTCTGGTACCGGCGTCCTTCCTTCCGCACGCGTAAGAATCAACGTCTGCGTCAGGTCTGGCACAGTTAGTTCTGCACCAACTGCCGCCGCCGCTGCAAAAACTGAACTAACGCCCGGCACAATCTCATATTCGACTCCGCTTTTTTTCAGAAGAACCATTTGCTCTAGAATGGCTCCATATACTGCAGGATCACCCGTATGAACACGTACGACGCGTTTGCCCTGTTTCACCCGGTCGACCATGATATCGACCATTTCTTCAAGGTTCATACCAGCCGTTTTCAATACTTCCGCGTCCGGCTTTGCCTTAGCGACTAATTCTTCATTTACAAGAGAATCAGTCCATAATACGACCTCCGCCTCCTGAAGAAGCTTGAGCCCTTTTACTGTAATTAAATCCGGGTCGCCCGGTCCGGCTCCGATAATGTATACCTTCATTATTTTCTCACCACCATGAGTGTTAAGTATTCAAGGTCCAATCCTTTTAAATCTGCAACATTCGGCCAAACGACCTCTTCACCCGACGTAACCTTAGTAACAACGGACGCCTTGTTGAGCAAATCAAGCTCGTTCAACACATCGATCATCAAATCAATCACTTTAGCAACCTTCAAAAATACAACACAATCATGATTCAATAATGCTTGTCTCATCTGCTCCCGGTTGTCTGTCGCCGGAATAACGGCGACATGCTCGTCCCCGTCCGCTAGCGGCAGACCAAGGCGCGAAGCAACGCCGTTTACGGAAGAAATGCCCGGGATGGAAACGATTTGAATGTCAGGATGCTTCTCCTGCATGAGACGCATCATATGAATGAATGTACTGTACAGCATCGGATCGCCTTCAGTAATGAATGCAACATCCCGTCCCTGTGCCAGGCGTTCGTACACCTCGTTCACAGTCTGATTCCACTCACGCTCTAGAATCGCTTTATCTTTTGTCATCGGAAATACAAGACCGAGCATCTCCTTATCCCGTTGATCGATATACTGCTCGGCAATCGCGTACGCATAGCTTTTGCTACCTTTTCGTTTACGCGGATATGCAATAACCGGAGATTCTTTCATAATCCGATAGGCTTTCACGGTTATAAGTTCCGGATCGCCCGGTCCCACTCCTACGCCATACAGGGTCCCTGTTGCCATCTAGTTCTCCTCCTTGTGTTTCGCTGTAATGATATAGATAGGGTTCAATCCTTCGAACCGGTTCATATGTAAGATGGGTTTGCTGCGTGAAATCTGGGCTAGCGTTACGGACGTATCAAAGCCTTCTGCCGCAAACGCCTGCATTGCTTCATATAATGTCTCAATCGTTGCCGCATTTAACACAATGCGTCCCCCCGGCTTCAGCCGCGTACAACAAACATGTAGTAAATCCTTCATCTCTCCGCCACTACCGCCGATAAATACAGCGTTCGGGTCTGCGAACTCTTCCAATCCGACAGGTGCACGACCATGTACAACGGTGAAGTCAGTACGGAATTTCTTCATGTTTTCCTGGCAATTCGCAAGGTCGCCCTCATTCTTTTCGATGGCATACACTTCACCTTCCCGGCAGATGCGAGCCGCCTCAATCGCCATTGACCCGGTACATGTACCAATGTCCCATACGGTGCTGTCGGGTTTTAATTCGAGTGCAGCCAAACTTAATACACGAACTTCCCGCTTCGTAATTAGACCTTTATCCGGCTTGCGCTGAGAGAATTCGCCATCTGCAATGCCCAATGGCCAGACAGGCCCCACTTGTCGCCGCTTCAGTATGACTACATTTAACGGTGAGCACTCCGTATCCGCCATCTCCTCAAGCGTCATCCAGCGAGTTCTCTCTTCGGTGCCACCAAGATTCTCTGCTACAAACGCTTCATATTCAGTCATACCGAAAGAGAGAAGATAGCGGGCGATTGCCGCCGGATCATTCTCCGCGTCCGTCAACAGGCATACTTTTGAACGTCCGTCGATTTTTTGTGCTAATCCTTTCATGCTGCGTCCATGAACGCTCAAGAATGTAGCATCCTGCCAGCTCTCTCCCATTCTGGCAAACGCTTGTTGAATGGAGCTGATACCGGGATAGATTTCAACGGGCAACTTTTTGGAAAGATACGAACCGATCCCATAAAATAAAGGATCTCCTGACGCCAATACGACCGTTTTCTTGCCAGATTCGGCAATTTTGGTTACAAGGGTTCCGAGCCCGCCTTTCACCTGCAATGTTTCTCCTTGATATTCAGGAAAGAAGCTAAGATGCCGCTCACCGCCGACGAGCAATTCGCTCTCTTCCACCCACTGTTGATAGAGGGGGAGCAGGCTTTCCGCTCCGTTATCTCCGATGCCGATTACTTTGACAGCATTCTGCAATCCACTCTCTCCCTTCCCAAAATCTCGCTTTTCATCGTAATAATTGTTGTATCTATTTCTGCATCGCCGCCCATTTCTTTCAGACTTGACTCACATACGTGACGACACAGCGCCGTAAAAAACGCGTCATACCCATTCTCATGCATCAAATCACCGACCTGAGAAGCCGTATTCGCCCCCCGAACCTGCGTGATGATGTCTTCAGGTACGCCGGCCTCTTCTGCGACTGTAGCCAGGAAACCAAAATCTATAGGAGCACTTTTGGAGTGTACCATCATGACACCTTGCGCTACTTTGGAGAACTTGCCCATCATACCGACGAGTCCGACGCGTTTAATTCCATACTTCTTGCACATTTTCAATGTAAATCCGACGAAGTCTCCCATCTCGATAAACGCTTCTTCGGGATAGCCTTCATACAGCTTCATGGCGAATTTTTCACTACGTCCTCCTGTCGTGGCGATAAGGTGATCGCATCCGCTTTCTACTGCTACGCTAATTGCCTGAGCAATACTTGCTTTAAACGCTGCAGTAGAAAAAGGAACAACCGTGCCACGCGTGCCAAGTATAGAAATACCGCCGATGATGCCTAGGCGGGCATTCAGCGTCTTCTTGGCGATCTCCTCACCATCCGGAACAGAAATGACAACGTGGACGCCTTGCCGGACACCATATTGATTCATCACTTCCTGTACTGTTTCCATAATCATACGGCGAGGGACAGGATTAATAGCCGCTTCGCCAACGGGTACAGGTAGACCTGGCTTCGTGACACGCCCTACGCCCGTACCGCCATCTAACGTAATGCCAGGCTCTTCCTTCCAGCATACTGTCGAGATGATGCGTGCCTTATGAGTCGCATCCGGGTCATCCCCCGCATCTTTGATTACTTGTGCCTCGGCGCTTGTCTCGCTGTACGTCACACTCTCCATATGAAAGGTAACCCTATCTCCGATTGGAAGGAGGATTTCCGCGTCCACTACCGATTCTTGATGGATAAGCGAAAGCAAGGCGGCCTTTGTAGCCGCCGTTGCATTCGATCCTGTTGTATAACCATGACGCATCGGTTTCTCTTCGCCCACCATGCCGATTACCCCCGATTCTCGGCCATAATCGACAGCGCATTCACCGCCGCTACTACGACCGTGCTTCCTCCTTTGCGCCCTACATTCGTAATGAAAGGAATATCAAGCTTCGCAAGCTCTTCTTTCGATTCAGCCGCCGATACGAATCCGACAGGCATACCGATAATGAGCCCAGGTTTGGCTATGCCTTCTTTTACCAACCGAATTAATTCCAGCAACGCTGTAGGCGCGTTCCCGATTGCAAAAATACCTCCATCTGCTTCCCGAATTGCTTTGCGGGTTGCTACGATAGCACGAGTCGTGTTCAAGCGTTTCGCTTCTTCCATTACGTCCGGATCAGAGATATAAACATGAACGCTACCGCCGAATTTCTCAAGGCGCGGCTTGCTGATACCGACTTGTACCATCTGTACATCCGCGACAAGCTTTCGTCCTTCGCGAATAGCCCGGATGCCCGCTTCAATTGCATCCGGATGGAAAATCATGCTGCGTCCGAGTTCAAAGTCAGCGGAGGCATGAATGACCCGTTGAACCACAGGATATTGATCCTCAGTAAACGGATGTTCCCCTATCTCTTCCGTAATCATCTCAAAGCTTTTTCCTTCGATCTCCTGCGGTTGCACAGTTAACGGCTTAAATTCAGTGTGGAATTCCATCGGTTTGTTCCTCCTTCAGTTTTTCTTTTAGCGCTTTTATTACTTGATTAAATTCGGAAAACACAGTGCCATATTCGATTTTGGGACGCGCGATCATAACCGTTGGAATACCGAGCTCCAGTGCGGCTTCCAGCTTTTCATCCACAGACCCGACTTTTCCACTTTCTTTCGTAATCATTAGCGTGACGCCATATTGTTTGTACAATGCGGCATTCAACTCTTTTGAAAAAGGTCCCTGAATGGCAACAATGTTTTTTTGCTCGACACCTAACTGTTCACATTTTTCCATGTTATCTTTACGGGGCAGCATACGCGCAATCAATCGTACATCAGGAAGATTGATTAACTTTTCGGTAAAAACCTGCAACGTCTTACTGCCGGTCGTTAGCATGACCACGCCTTTGTGCTCTGCCGCCACGGCTGCTGCTTCCGCGTAATCATCCACCATCGTAATGAGCGGATGCGGCTTCTCTTCCACCGATGCGCGCTCATAACGAATATACGGAACTCCAGCCAATTTTGCGCCTGAAAGCGCATTTCGAGAGGCTTCTTCCGCAAACGGATGACTTGCATCGATGACCGCTTGAAAGCGCTGCTCCTTGATGAGTTCGCAGATTTCGTCTGCGTTCATTCGTCCTACACGTACAGGCAGTCCCGCTTCTTCCATGCTTTTTGCCGCACTCTCGGTGACGACGGTCGTCAGCAGCGGATAGCCCTCCTGCTGCACTAGCATTGCCAGTTCTCTCGCATCACTCGTTCCCGCAAGAATTAGAATCATGTTTAGACCCTTTCCTTTTCTTCATGATGATGGTGACCATGATGCGTATGATCATGCCCATGGTCATGCGAATGCCCGTGATGATGATGGTGGTGATCATGGTGATGATCGTGGTCATGATGCAAATCCATATGTTCAACTGCGAACAATCTGTATTGGCACGTATCACAATTCATTTTCACATCATCCTGCAACGCTTCTGCCACACGATCAAGAAAAATCGTTTTCAAACCGGGATGAAAACCAATATATTCCGTCATTAAGAACTCACACTCGGGATACTCGGTACGGAATTGCTCTATCTTGTCTTCCATCCGCTTCATCAGTATTCCAGTAAATAGCAAGTATGGAATCAATATGACCTTTTTGGCTCCTAATGCCAGACAGCGTGTAATCCCCTCTTCTACGGAAGGCTGGGTTACTCCGATGAAACAGGTCTCTACCCATTTCACATGGAGGCGCTCCCACAACATTCTGGAAAGCTTGCATACATCGCTGTTAGCATCCGGATCACTACTGCCTCGGCCGACCACTAAGACAGCTGTATCTTCCGCCTCCTCTTCTATATTTAGTCCCACCTCCGTCAACCTGAAGCCGAGAATACGAAACATTTCGTCATGAATCCCTATCGGACGACCATAAGTGAATTGAACATGCGGGTATTTTGCCCGTGCTTCATCAATGGCCGCAGGAATATGTATTTTCGAATGTCCGGCTGCGAACAACATCATCGGAATGACGGCAACCTGCGTCGCTCCACGCTCTACGCATGCCGTAAGTCCCTGCATCATATTCGGTGCTTCGAATTCAAGAAAACACGTCTCGATAATAGGAACGGTCACCTTTTCCTTTATTCCGTCTACAAACCGCACAATTTCTTCGTTTCCTTGTGGGTCCCGGCTTCCATGCCCAACAAACAGCACTGCTTGCATGCGATACAACGCCCCCTTTTATCTATTCGTATATTTTCTAATCTCCGCAGACGGCATCGACCAGAACCTGCACCGGTGCATCCCGGTGTTCGAATCCTTCAATTTCTTTTATACGCTTGAAAAATTTATGGAAGCGCTCGTTCGGATGCCCCTCTTCCTTATACTTGTGGACAATTCGCTCCAGCAGGCCGACAATCTCTGCCGGCTCAATTCCCTCTGCTACCGGTTGACCTACATGGGCGTTGCGGCCAATCGACTTCGCTCCAAGGAATAAATCAAATTTGCCTTTCCTAAATACGATTCCGATATCTTCCGTTACAGCGCCGTAGCATGCCATACCACAACCATTAAAGCCGATTTTCATCTCTTTCGGTACATTCAGTCCACCTAGTAGCTCTTGAATACGTTCCGCATACGGAATCGAATCCGTTTTCTCTCCGTCACAGAAATCACATGCTTTAATCGTAACGACATCTCCTACCGGTTGTACCAGCATGCCCGATTGTATAAGCTTTTGCGTAACCTGTTCAGGGTTTGTCGTCGGTACGCTGACAAGAATCTGATGGTGGGGCGTATATTCCATGGAGCCTTCCTCACCAACAATCTCTGCCAATACGAGCATTTGCTGTGCACTCAGCTTCTTGTTAGCAACCCCTGGCGAGACGGCAAATTCAAAAATGGCTTCCTGTACAAATCCCGCCTCAGCCAGTGGAGACGGCTCCGGTGACGTACCGTGCAGACGGCTTAGCGCCTCTTCCGCCAAATCCCATGATGATACCGGAGCGGAAACGGATACCGAAGTCGGCTCTTGCTCCGGCATAACACTATGCAGCGCCCACGGCTCATTCTCTTCCCGCAAACGCTGATGAGGAGCCAACTTTTGTTTTTCCGCATTCAGCGTGTATTTGCGCTGGTAACCGCGTGGCGTAATAATTTTGCCATCATACAACCGGGTCGAGTTGTTGCCGATAATGACGGTTGTCAGCATTCCGATCTCATGATCCAGCATATGGGCAAGGTCCGTTATGACAACCGTTTGACGGTCACGGTATGCGCTTTTTACCAATCCTACCGGTGTATCCGGTGAACGGTACTTCAGCAAAATCCGCTGCGTTTCTTCAATCTGACGCGTTCTGCGCCCGCTCTTCGGATTGTACAATGCAATAACAAAGTCGGCCTGTCCTGCCGCTTCAACCCGCTTAGCAATGAGTTCCCATGGAGTTAAATGGTCGCTCAAGCTAATCGTACAGGAATCATGCATAATCGGTGCTCCCAGCAAAGATGCGCATGAGTTAATCGCTGAAATGCCAGGAATTACTTCTACGCCAATGCCTTCCTTCTCTGTCCATCCTTGCTCCATCAGCACTTCATATACCAATCCGGCCATACCGTATACGCCAGCATCACCACTGGAAATTACACCGACTGTCTTTCCTTTTTCTGCCTGACGAACCGCTTCCTGTGCCCTTCCGACTTCCTCTGTCATACCTGCCTGAATAACCGTCTGTTCCTCTCGCAGAAGACCACGTATCAAATCAACGTATGTGGTATACCCAAGGATAACCTCACACTCTTCAATTGCTTCGCGGGCCCGCTGCGTAATATGATCGAAGCTTCCCGGTCCGAATCCGATGATTAACACTTTTCCGTTTTTTTCACTCATGAGATTCACCCCATTTTTCGTTTGTTATCTATCACATATCGCTCCAGCCGACTCTTCAATTCTAATGCTGTACGAGGACGCTCCGTTGCATCAGGCAACAAGGAAGGTGCCAACGCATCCCATACATCGAACAACAGCGGCACACCTAGACGCATCTCTGCCAGCATTTCACGCTTCGCGAATACCTCATCCGGCGTGCCTTCCATCACCAGTCGTCCCTGGTGCATAACGAACACCCAGTCCGACCACTCGTAAGCCAAATCAATATCATGCGTCGCCATCAGCATCGTCGTGCCTTCTTCCCGGTGAATCGCTTCCAATTCTTCCAATAGTCGATCCGTATGCAGACGATCCAGGTAGGCGGTCGGTTCATCCAACAGCAGCAACTCTGGTCTTAATACCATAACGCCCGCAAGTGCTACCCGTTTTTTTTGTCCCAGGCTTAAGTGGTGCACCGGTCTCTCCTGCAAATCATCCAGGCCGAATCGTGTCAGTGCGTCCTGCACCTTACGTACTGCCTCCGATTCGGATATTCCGGCATTGCACAAACCGTACGATATGTCTTCCGCTACCGTACTGGCAATCAATTGCTGCTCCGGGTCCTGAAATACTAGTCCGACCCGTCTGCGTAGCTCAGCCAGGGATGCACGACTATACGTATACAGCTCTTTGTTCCATTTGAGCGCTCCACTATGCGGACGATAAATCCCGTTCATATGCAGAAACAACGTTGACTTACCACATCCGTTATGACCTAACAATGCACATCGTTTTCCCTTTGGAATCCGCATTGTAATCCCGTCTAATGCCGATTCAGCGCTTCCCGGATACGTATATGTCACATCTTCCATCTCTACAAGCCACACGAATCTATCACCTTCCTGTCCACCATTCAAAAGTCACTAGTAACATAAATCCGATGATGGCTTCGGTTGCATACCGCTTCGATACCGATACCGGCACATGTGAGATGACACGCAACTCTCCTTCAAAGCCCCGTGCCGCAAGCCCAACGGACAGTTGTTGGTAGCGCTGTAGCGTACGGGTAAAGAGCCGGGTCACCAGCCTACCGGCATCCCGCATTTTCCCTGTAAAACCCTGACCACCACCCCGTGCCTGCTGAGCCGTCCAGAGCTGCCCTATCGTTTCCAAAAATACGAAAACAAACCGGTACATCACAAGCAATAAATCTGTTAAAATCTCTGGAATGCCGATTCGCCGTAAAACAGCCAGCATCTCGGTAAACGGTATGGTCAACAGAATAAAATATAGGCAAGATACTGAAGAAAGCGAACGAAGCAGCAGGATTCCTGCTGCCTTTACGCCTTTTACACTCACATATATATACCAGGTACCTGCAACAAAATGAAAGATTGTCGGCTCTGCAGGCGAATGACGAGAAATCTCTACCATAATCGGAGGAAGGCTAAGTGCTAGAAATACGCCTATCGCTCCGATTAAACTCATATAGATACGGACTGGAACCTTCGCATAGCCGACAATCCAAACGCTCATCCATACGAATACGACAACATGTGCAGGCGTGTGCGACAGCAGCACAAAAGCAAGCATCCCCAAGCCAAACAATAGCTTCTGTCCTGGGGAAATATGACGCAAGTGGTTCGTGTACGCAATGGTGTCAAGCTGAATTCTCATCCGAACGTTCCTGTTTCGTAGACCGGGCTTTATAGTAGCCGATAACGTAGCCAATAACTCCGGCCCCGAGCGCCGCCTGAAGCGCGAACAACAAACTCTCTGTCTCGCCACCCGGCGGTTCCATCAGTGGCTGGAACCATGGCTCATAGCCCGGCGATACCTCAGTAATCGCTTCTTCCGCAGCTCCGTCTGCACCGCCAAATTCTGAGTCCTTCACGATAATCAGCGGAAATACGATAAGCGCAACCACTGCCAGCACAATCAAAACATTCAGCCAACTTTTTGGTTTATTCATCGCTATGCTCCCCGTTTTATAGATTGAAGCTGTGCCATTTCTTGTCCATTATAGGCGACCAGCCAATTCCACACTAACACCGTCAGCAATCCTTCACTAATCGCCAGCGGAACCTGTGTTACTGCAAAAATCCCGGCGAATTTCATAAAGGAAGCTGCTATACCACCGCTCGCTGCAGGAAAAGCCAATGCAAGCTGCAGAGAAGTCACAATATATGTAGCCATGTCAGCCAGAGCCGCCGCCATAAAAATAGCCAGTCGTTGTCTGCCTGTAGGGATAATTGCCCGATACACAGCATATGCAACAAACGGGCCTACAATCGCCATTGAAAAGGCATTCGCACCCAGTGTTGTCAATCCTCCATGTGCCAGTAGTAACGCCTGAAACAATAGCACAAGCGTACCAAGTACCGTCATAACTAACGGGCCAAACAAAACTGCACCCAGTCCGGTTCCGGTCGGATGTGAACTGCTTCCTGTCACCGACGGAATTTTAAGCGCGGACAATACGAACGTGAACGCGCCCGCAAGTCCAAGCAACAATTTCGTTTCTGGTTTTTCTTTTGTCAATTTCGTCAGTGAACGAAGGCCCAGCAAGAAAAAAGGTAGAAACACAATCCACCAAAAAACGGCCCATTTCACCGGCAAGAATCCTTCCATAATATGCATCGCGTAGGCGGTCTGCGGTTCATTCCATACAAAATACAGAGCGAACAGCAAAATCACGCCAATTCCTGAAAGTATGCGCTTCTTCTTCATCCTTCTCCCCCATCTTTCTATATTGATTTGCAAACAAGAAAAACTTACGGGCGCCTTCGGGCGAACCGACAAAACATCTGGGTATCTCGGATGAAGGAGACAGTCGTCGGTCTTTTTTGCCCACAGTGACACACACCTCGCACGTTTTTCAAGCGATACGATCGGAAGAAACAATATGTCACTTTCTAGCTTTACAGCGGCATATCGCTTCTTATCCATTAAAAAAGCATCTTTTCCCACGGAAAAGATGCTTAGGTAGACAAAAGCGCACAATGGTTAACGTATACAGCCTGTATATGCCCCTTCGAACACCTACCCATCCGCGTGGTCTGACAGTGTTGCTCTTCACGGCAGGTCTCCTGGCTTAGAGTAAGCAAACCTTGTCCACCCTTCCCGTTTCACAGGCGAAACAGTGGGCATAGCACCGGCAAGGTTCTTCTCTTTACAGTGGCGGGACCGCGTCGGACTTGCACCGACTTCCCTATTATGCCTTCCATTCTGACGTACTGCAAAATGCCAGAACTTCAAGCACCGCAAAGCTTAAATATACAATTGAAATTGAGCCAATCATAACATGAAATGCAAAATAATGCTATACTACAAGTTTATCTTTTATATACATCTGATTTGATACATCGACAAATTCTTGTGGTGTAAGAAAAGAAGGAAGGGCGGTGGGTGGGAGCGGTCGGAAAAAGACACGTCCGCCTTTTTTCTGCCGGGGCGCAGGGCGCATCCACCCTCTTTTTTTTCCAAATCTCCTCCTTCCCACCACACTCCCCTGTCAAAATATCAAGTGTAATTTATATAAGTCCTAAAGCCCCTCCCATCTCGCCTACTTAGTAAAACAGTATTATAATTACAATAGAAAAATTTTGTAAGGAGAGCGGGATGCCTAACATGATTAAAATCCTTATCGCAGATGACCAAACACTTATGCGGGAAGGTCTAAGAACGATACTTGATCTTGAAGATGATATGCAAGTTGTCGGAACGACGGAGAATGGTCAGGAAACGTACGAAATGGTACATAAGCTTATGCCCGATATTGTATTGATGGATATTAAAATGCCTGTCATGGACGGCATTGAGAGCACCAAAAAAATCAAGCAGAAATTCCCGCAAACGATTGTCCTTATTCTAACTACATTCGCAGAAGACGGATACATCATAGAAGGACTGGCGAATGGAGCAAGTGGTTTCTTGCTGAAGGATATGCAAGGAGATAAACTCATTGCCGCCATCCGCGATGCTGCCCGTGGACAGATGATGCTTCCAGCGATTATCGCTGCCAAGCTTGCAGCCCGGCTTTCCCATTTTTCCTCTCAGGCGCAAAGCGCCATTCATACGGAGCGATTAAAAGAACAAGGAATTGAGTTATCAGAGCGGGAAAAAGAACTGGCCATCCTCATGCTACAGGGCATGAGTAATCGGCAAATCGCAAAAACATTGTTCATCAGTGAAGGAACCGTTAAGAATTACATCAGCATGATATACGCCAAAATCGGAACCAATGAACGCTCTAAAGCCATTTTATACTTGAAAGAACTGGGAGTAGAAAACTTGCAGTAATTGTTCGATCCATTCCAGATAAAGGGGTCAATTTCGCATGAAAGCATGGATTTTTTTCTCTCCTTGTATCGCTTATCCTACTCCTTGCCGGCTGTGCGATTCGCTCCACTTCCTCCCCCATTGCTGTAAACGGTAACATCGATATCAAAAGACGGAATTTCATAACAGACATTCCTATTGAGCCCAATGGAGAATGGCATTTTCACTGGAAGCAATTCAGTGATAATCAGGAAATCGCTTCTTTGTCTACCGAAAAACAGGCAAGCATCATAAATAATACAGCGTCACCTTAATGCACTATTACATTTTTTAATGTAGGATGGCATCCATCCATTCTTCCCTTCATATCTATAGCTTTTATACTAATCTAACGGAAACATTGTAAGTAAGTACTAGCTTTTTCAATGCGTAATCGCATCTACTTAACACTACGAACCCCATGTTTTTATGTGTAATCAATTTGGCATACTCATTGCTAGGTTAAAAGACCTGAGTTACCCATTGAATCGGGATAAAAAGAAACGAAGGGGTTCGGTATGAAAAAGTGGATAAAACTTAGCGTCAAAAGGCGATTGCACATAGCGTTTCTTGTCCTATTATTAATCCCAAGCCTGTCCATCGGCATCGCTTCCTATTACACGGCTAAGCAAAAGGTCCAGGACCAGGTTCTGGAAAAAGCGAAAGGGGATATCACACTCCTCAACCAACTCGTCACTAAGCTAATCGAACCGCAACTTCAAAATGTAGAGCTGCTGTCGGAAAACATTCATGGAGATATGTATCAAGGCCGAACCAGCCCACAGGTGGTGGATATCATCCATCAATTCCAGCGAATCCATCCAGAAATCAGCTCAGCTTATGTAGGAACAGAAGCCGGTTTTCTCATTATGGACGGCTCCGAAAAACTGCCGGCCGACTATGATACGAGAAAACGTCCCTGGTATCAACAAGGATGGCAAGCCAAGGGAAAGACTGTCCTTACCGATCCGTATCTCGACATGGTGACGGGAGAAGTGGTTGTCGGTATTATTCAGAAAACCAAGGACGGTTCTGGAGTCGTAGGGGTCGACCTTAATCTGAAAAAACTTAATGAAATGGCTCAGTCGATGAAAACCGGGACAAAGGGTTATGTATTCATTGTGGATCAAACAAAGAAAATCCTTGCTCACCCTTCTTTCAAGAATGGAGCAGATGCACCGAAATCTATTGTTATTCCGTTGTTCAATCAACACTCTGGTAGTTTTGATACAACTGAAAACAAGGAGCAGTACAAAACCTTCTTTGTTACAAACGAACAAACAGGCTGGAAAATTGGTGGAACCATCAATATGTCGGAAGTGAAAGCACAGGCATCCCCCATATTTTATACAACGATTACAGTCATCTTCGTTGCATTGCTATTAGGGGGATTTATGGTATATACCGTTATCTCTTCTATCACCCGTCCGCTCCATAAGCTGATTCATGCATCAGAAGCGATTAGCCATGGCAATCTTACCGAGCGTATTCCTATTGAATCAGATGATGAATTCGCTCGTCTGGCGACCCGCTTCAATCAGATGAGCGACTCGCTGCAAAGTGTTCTGCATCATATTATGAATAAAGCTGAACACCTGGCTGCCTCTTCAGAAGAATTAATGCAGGGAGCTAAAGAAACAAGCCATGCGATAGAACACGTGTCTGCTTCTATTCAAGAAATTGCCGCAGGCTCCGAGAAACAAGCCAAGAGCATAGAAGAGACGTCCATAACTATTGTGGAAATGTCGGAAACCATGCGAAAAATCGCCCAGAATGCGCAGCAAACATCTGCTTCTGTCGCCCATACTTCTACGGTCACTTCCCAGGGCAACGAAGCCGTTTTGCAGGCTGTACAGCAAATGAACTGTATCAGTGAAAAAATAACAGGCCTATCCGATATGGTAACGGCATTGAACGAACGTTCCAGGCAAATTGAAAGCTTCGTCGAAGTAATTACAGACATCGCTGAACAAACCAATCTGCTCTCATTAAATGCAGCGATTGAAGCCGCACGAGCAGGCGAGCATGGAAAAGGATTTGCCGTAGTCGCAGGCGAAGTCCGGAAGCTGGCTGAACAATCTTCCCAGTCTGCCGGAAGCATTGCGACACTCATTCGGACCATTCAGCATGAAATAAAGAATGCCGTTATCTCTATGGAAGAAGGCGTAGCTGAAGTTGAAAAAGGAATTCAAGCGGTCAATCTGGCAGGCTCCTCTTTTCATTCTATCCATGGATCCATTGAAGAGGTAGCCGGACAAGTTCATGAGGTTTCCGCTTCCGTTCAGGAAATGTCCGCAGGGGCAGAGTCAATCTCTCACTCGGTTCGTCTCGTGACCGAAATTGCCGAGAATACAGCTACAGGAATGCAAGGTACATCTGCCACAACAGAAGAACAACTTGCAGCAATGGAGGAGATTTCCGCTTCAGCAAAATCACTCGCACACATGGCGGAAGAGCTGGAAGAAATGATTAAAAAGTTTACATTATAGCAAAGGAAAAGACTGCCCATACGTTGGCAGTCTTTTTTTTCAAAAGTAAGTCTTTTTACCTTTTTGCTCATAGTTCAAAATTCTTCTTTCTTTTGTAAAAATATTTTATTTGTACTATCTTGATATAGGTAATAAAATCCACTATATTATTAGCATGTAGTAAAAAATAACCCTATTAAGCACTTATAAATATCAAATAGGAGGAGTAAATAACCATAATCCAATCTATATCCCTCTCTAACAACCCTGCATTTTATATCTAACGTATGAAACGGTAATACTACTACCATCCTTATCTTCATTCGTCGCCTATGGACTTTCTCTCCGTTTCGATATACATCTGCATTTGTCTATGAACCCAGTCTCTCGTACATTTCATTGATTAGAAAACGCACGTTCATGTTGCGTAAGACCCAAGGAGGGGAAGTATCATGCGACAATTTCTTGTATTCCTTGTTGCCCTTTTCATTTTTATCGGATTTTCATTGCCAAATCAGGCAAAAGCTGAAACACTGTATACTATGGATACACAAAACCATTCTTTCGATATAACGAAATTTGGTGCAAAAGCCAATGACAATAAAGATGACTCGCAGGCGATTATCAACGCGATCCGGACAGCGGATAGCTCGGGTGGCGGGATTGTATACATTCCTGCTGGTACGTATCATGTTACAACTATAAATGTTGCAGTATCCCATCCTATCTCCATCGTCGGAGAACAAGGAGCCATACTTGACGGAAGGCAATCCACCCAACAATCTATACTTAATATCGGAGGTTCAAGAGGGGGGGCTGCACCACTTCTGGCCGATGCTGTAAAAGGAAACAAAACAGCGCTAACAAATCTTCCGGTCGTACCAGGGGATATCGTGCTTATCCATTCCAGTGAATTGTTTAACCCGGCACGTAACTACTATTACCGTGGAGAAATGGCAGAGGTCGCTTCCGTATCCGGCGATACGATTACATTCAAAAACGGACTATTCGATACGTATCATTCGGCTTCTACCGTGCTGTACAAGCTGAATATGCCAAATATAAGCATTACGAATCTTAACATCCTCCGCGATTCCAATCATGTGGGCCTTACCGTAAATTACGCGAGGAGTTTACGCCTCGCTCATGTGGAAGTATCAGGCGCTCGCGAACGGGGAATCGGCTTGTCTTATATATACGGTGGAGCTGTTGAAAATAATGAGGTAAGCGATTGTTGGTATGAGGGAAGCGGAACGAGCTATGGGCTCAGCATTGCCTCCTCGCAGCACCTGACCGTTAAAGACAACTGGATGCATGGGGGCAGGCATGGAATTTCTCTCGGAGGTCAGGAGCCTGTGCGTGATATTTTGCTTACGCAAAACGTAATCGATAACTACAGGGACTCTCGGGTAGGTGCCTTTAATACCCATGAGAATGTAGAATATATCACGATTTCCGAGAATCAAATCCTAAATGGGGTCTCCGTAGCTGGCGACCACCTTACTTTCGATGGAAATACAATTACATCAAGAGTAGACTATCCAGGCATTATCGTAAAACAAAACTCGTATACTGATGAACTTGTTGTCCGCAACAACAAAATTACAGCACCCAACTATGGCATTCTGCTGGAAACATACCTCCCTTCCCTTGAGATGAAGGATATGATCGTAGAAGGAAACACCATTCGTTCCAAATCGGCGGGTATCGGTATAAAACCTAGGATGGAAACAGCAACCGGAACAAAAATCAAAAACGTAACCGTCAAAAACAACGATATCATCTCTACAATTGATAGCGCGATCTCCATTCGAAATTACGGACAAACGGCCATCACGGTTGAAAATTTGAAGATTGAAGGCGGCACATACAATTCCGTCAACAACAAAGGAATTTTTGCTCAAATCCCTCCTTCTGCTGGAAACTTTACCATCTCCAATGCCACTATCGGTACAGAAAAAGAAGGAGAGTACGGAATGCTATTGATTAACTTCAATCGGATCGCCATCGACCACTCCAACCTTCAAGGGCCGACAACGCGAGGATACGGCAACTACTTCCAGCACGCGAACCATGTAGTCATTACAAATAGCAAACTCAACGGATGGAAGTACAAGAACGGGGTTAAAATGCTCAATGTTTCCAACGTGCAGTTGGGTAATAATACGTACACGAACACTCCATCATAACGACAACTATGTGACATAAATACAAACAGGGGCATCACAATAATAAATGTGATGCTCCTGCTGTGCTTTGCGCTTAAACACTCATCGTTTCATCATCATTTTTTAATATTACCTTTTCGGTAAAGCATTTTATATTATAATCGTCTATAGTATAAATCACTTGAAACTACTAGGAGGATGTAACACGTATGCGCAAAATATTCATCTACACCTTGCTGCTTGCGGCGGCGCTTGTTTTATTTGCCGGCTGTAGCAATGAAAAAACCACTTCACCTGAGAATAAATCAGATTCTTCCAATACTCCTGCAGCTTCATCCAATTCATCGGACGACTCTAATGATGTGGCTAAAAAGGATGAGGCTGCACAAGCCATTACCGATCCGCACAATGTCGCTGTAATGGTAAACAAGCAATTCTCACTGCCTGAAAACTATGAACCTACCGATTTAGTTTATCCGAATGTACGATTTACTTTTAAAGAAAAAATCGAAAAACGCAAGATGCGAAAAGAAGCAGCAGAAGCACTGGAAAAGATGTTCGCTGGAGCAGAAAAAGACGGAGTATACCTCGCCGGTGTTTCCGCGTATCGCTCCCATAAAACGCAGACTGCTGTATTTAACCGTTATGTAAAAAAAGATGGTGAAGAAAAAGCGAAGACATATAGTGCCATTCCGGGTCACAGCGAGCATGAAACCGGACTTGCCATTGATGTTTCAGGAAGCGACGGAAGGTGTGCAGCGGAAGACTGTTTTGCCGGTACGAAGGAAGCAGAATGGCTAGCCAAGCATGCTCCGGAATATGGATTCATCATCCGCTACCCGGAAGGAAAGGAATCCATTACCGGCTACAAGTATGAGCCCTGGCACATTCGTTATGTAGGAACTGACATCGCCAAAAACATTGCTGAAAGAAATATTACACTCGAGGAATACTTCAACGCAGTTCCTGTGTCCAAATAGCTCGGATTTAGCACTTCCGGGCATATGAAAAGCCTGACATACGTTTCCCTTCATATAGGAGACATTGTCAGGCTTTTTCTATGATGAAATTCTTCATGCTTTAGAATAATTTAATCCGTATTTACCATAAGTCTTCCCATAAGCTCTTTCATTGATTTGCTAGTCTGATCCAGCTGTTCTATAATTTCCATAAAATTAACAACTAATTGGGCTTGTTCCTGTGAAGAAGTGTTGATTTGTGTCATACCGTCTTTCAAGCTTTTCATTGTCACAGTAATCTCTGAAAGCGAATCCTCGATACGATTAGTCGCTTCCGCCGATTCATTCGATAGCTTGCGGACCTCCTGGGCAACTACATTAAATCCGGCTCCGAATTGACCGGCCCTTGCCGCCTCAATCGAAGCATTCAACCCTAGCAGATTCGTTTGCTTTGAAATTTTTCGGATAAACTGCAACACATCATTCGTTTTCGAGGAATTTTCAAACGCTATCTGTGAGTGACCCATAATCTCTTCACTTGTTGCTGAAAGCTCCTCTGCATGTGCCGCTACAACCTGTATGCTATCCTGTAATTTCCCGGTGATTTCTTGCATGTCAGTCATAAACTTTTCCAATAGTATATAATTTTCCAAAGTATAGCCAAAGGCGAGAGCCCCTACTACCTGCCCCGATTCGTCTCTAATTGGTATCGCCGTTGCGATAATTGGAACCCCGTATACTTCTTCGGAAACTCTTATGTTTGAAATTTTCCCAGCTAAAGCTCCATGAATATTTACATCGTCTGGCGGAATGAAATCACCGGGCTTTAAACCAAAGTCTACTTTTTCAGCCGGTATGTAAGTAAGAAACTTCTCTCTGTCTACCACGCCTATCATTGCATCCTCTTTTATTGCTTGCTTTATATAAGGAGCAGCCACCACAAGAGCTTCTAATACGGATACTGACACGATCATCACCTTATTTCTGAAATATATACGCACACCAAATCGCGTGGCATGAGTTGATTATACGTTATCGGTCCGATGAATGAAAAGACTGCTCACACATCATTTAATAAAAAATGTAATAATTATCTTATTATTCCGTATATTAAACACCTACCTACTGAAGCTATGATATACTTAAAAAGTTAAATTACACATCATACTAATGAGGTGAAAATTATGAAAGCGGCTGTATGGTACGGAGTAAAAGAAGTTCAGGTCCAATCTATTGATGAACCAAAGGTAACACCCGGTACAGTAAAAATTAAAGTTGAATGGTGCGGGATCTGCGGTACTGATCTGCATGAGTATTTGGCTGGACCTATTTTCATTCCAGGAGACACACCCCATCCGTTAACTAACGAAAAGGCTCCTGTCGTCCTCGGACATGAATTCTCTGGAGAAGTTGTCGAGATTGGACAAGGCGTATCCAATGTAAAAGTCGGTGATCGGGTTGTGGTTGAGCCGATTCTGGCCTGCGGAGAATGCAACGAATGCAAAGCAGGAAAATATAACTTATGCGATTTTCTCGGATTCCACGGCTTAGCCGGTGGTGGCGGTGGTTTTTCGGAATACACGGTAGTACAAGAAAATATGGTACATAAAATTCCTGACGATATGAGCTTTGAACAGGGGGCGCTTGTGGAACCGGCAGCTGTTGCCGTTCATGCCGTGCGCCAAAGCAAGCTAAAGGTTGGAGATGTGGTGGCAGTCTTCGGAGCTGGCCCCATCGGTCTCTTAACCATCCAAGCCGCAAAGGCGGCGGGCGCAAGTCAAATCATCGCTGTTGAGCTTTCGGAGGAAAGAAAGAAGTTCGCCAAAAAGGTCGGGGCTGATATCATTTTGGACCCCACCCAAGTAGATGTTGTGTCAGAAATTAAACAACTAACCAATGGCGGTGTAGATGTAAGCTTTGAAGTTGCAGGAATCGAAATTGTACTGAATCAAGCCATTGAAAGTACAAAAGCGGATGGTCAGGTTGTTATCGTTAGTGTTTGGGAGAAAACAGCGACAATACCGCCAAACAGTCTCGTATTAAAAGAACGGGATATTAAAGGAATCATCGCCTACCGGGATATCTTCCCTGCCGTTATTCAACTCATTGCGAATGGAAGCATTAAAGCGGAAGAATTGATTACAAAGAAAATCGATTTAGCGGATATAGTCGAAGAAGGGTTCACCTCCTTAGTTAAGGAAAAAAATCACGTTAAAATTCTCGTTAAACCGGGCATGTAGCCGGAATAAGCCTGACACTCATCTGTCGTAACCATGATGCTGTGTCAGGCTTTCTTTTATTCTGCCGCCGCTATTTCTTTTACTTTTATCCAGCAAGCAGCAAAAAACATTCCCTCCTATGATACAAATGCTACTATGCCTTACAATTTTGTTAGTTACGGTGTACAGTTTGTAAGGTAGTTCAATGGTTTACATATGCCCTTCTTCTTATAATTTGTTTGGAAACACACATAAAATCATTGAAAGGAAGGGCAAAAAATGAAATCACAACCCATCACCAAAAAAGACCGGATTATTTCACTTGATATTATCCGTGGCATTGCTCTGTTCGGCATATTGCTCATCAATGTCCCGGCGTTCATAATCATGATGGAAAATTCTCCTCAACCGGATATGAGTGGATTTAACGGAATCCTGCATGCGCTGGTTGAAGCTTTCATCGAGAAAAAATTCTTCTCGATTTTTTCTTTTTTATTCGGCGTCGGATTCTATATCTTCGTCTCTCGTGCCGAGGAACGAGGCGATCGTTATTATCTGAGGTACGTACGTCGTTTATTGGCCCTGTTGCTGTTCGGCATCATTAATGCTCTGTTTATCTTTTGGGGCGATATCTTGCACATATATGCACTCTTTGGCTTCGTGCTGCTCCCCTTTTATAAGCTAAAGCCGAAAAATATTTTGCTGTCTGTCGGCCTTATTGCTTTCGCTCATTGGGTGGCGCGGATTGTATGCATGACTGTATTTTCACCGACAGCCAAACCACCTGCATTGCTTGATTTTATAGCCTCTGATTCCCTTACTATTATTATCATGTTCCTGCTCGGACTGTATGCGGCTAAATCCGGCCTCGTCCGGAATGTGTCGCAGCATCTCCGTACCTTCAAAATCACGCGGAGCATCACGTTTGTTTTATTTGTTATTTTTGCCGGGATTATTTTATGGATAACATCAAAACCTGAAACGGATACGACCATATTTTATCAAAAATCATTCATTAGCCTGGGCGCTATCCCGATGACATTGTTTTATTTATCCACTCTTTTCATTCTGCTTGAAAATAAAGCCTTACAAAACACCTTACGTCCGATTGGACATGTTGGGCAAATGGCTTTCACAAACTATATCGGCCAAGCCTTGTTAGGGAGGGTGATCATCAGTTTTATGGGGTTAGAAGTAATCTCTCCATTGCCTGCACTAATTATCTCGCTGGTTATTTACGCGATTGAAGTAATGATTAGCACCTTATGGTTACGAAAATATAAGCAAGGTCCATTGGAATGGCTCTGGCGACGTATGACGTATGGAAAACCAAGTGTGTAAAACAAATAAAAATAACACCGGGCCCTCTTACCCGGTGTTATTTTTATGTTATTGTTAGCATCTTATTCAAGGTTGCTCCATTACAATTTTACTGTAAGAGCTCACCGTTAAGAAATAATAAATGGTGTAAATGACGGTATAAACACACATGCTAATGAACACCGGCATCGCTAAATCCAAACCTGCTAAATTCGACAAAGCCGTCAATGCCACCGTACTGTGCGCGATCCCTATTACCAAAGGCATCGCAAATACAAAGAAAATTTGCTTGGCGATGGATGCCTTGATTTCCTTCTTCTTTACGCCTATCTTTTGTAAAATAACATAACGTTCCCGATCCGCTGTCGCCTCGGTTAGCTGTTTAAAATAAATCACGCTGCCAGTTGCCAATAAGAAGACCAGTCCAAGAAACGCACCCATAAAGATAAGCATGCCTTTAGCTTCCATTCCAGCTTTGTATGTCGCATAGAAAGAGTCTAGCTGTGCCGTCTCCGGGACAAGCTGTTGCATTTTTTCCGTCAGTTGTTCAGCATGTTTTTCATCCTGTACGTTATACATTTGTATCGTTTGGACTTTTTCCGTCTTGCTTACCTGATTGAATAATTCATCGCTTACCACTACAGTAAAACCAGCAAGCCTTGCATTCATTACAAAGTACGTTTTATAGTCGGAGAATATCAGCTTTTTGGTCCCCTGCTTCGTCTCGAATAACGCCGTTTTTCCTTTATAGTGCGAGGAAAGGCTTTTAGTGTATTCTCCATCTATCGCAACGGCTTCATTCATGTCTGTTAAATGAACCGTATCCGATTTTCCCATCTCTTTTATTAATTGAATTAATTTCATAAATCTGAGCCTAGTAACTACAAGGGTTTTCAGACACAAAAAAAGGAGTACCTCCCCAAATCTCGAAAAAGTTAAGTGCGACCAAAACTCTAGAGATAGGATGGTGACTCCCTGTGTCCATTATACGACAAGGAAGCCTATTTAGCATTCAAGATTTATATGATTTAGAACCTACCCAACGTTTTGAGGCGATCTTTTCAACAATAGACATTGAACCTCTTCTTTTTTCGCTGTCGAAAAAAACGAATCATGGGGCTCCTACAGAATTAAATTATGCTGCGATGATCTACGCTTTGGTCGCTCGGATTGTCGAACGTATTCCAACGGTCAAAGATTTACGGAAACGTTTAAAGGATGACGTCCTTTTTCGTTTGGAATGCGGATTTCTCTTTTCTGATGCGCTTCCTTCGGAAGCATCCTTTTCTCGTTTAGTACAGAAACTGTCTCAAACCGCGCTTCTAGAAGACATGCAAAATCAAATTCTTCTCCAAGCCATCCAAGAAGGTTTTGTAGAAGATGAAGCAGTCGCGATCGATGCCACCCATTTTGAGTCTCGAGATCAAGCAAAAACTCAAGAAAAAAAGGCAAAACCAGAACCAAAGAAACGTGGACGCAGGTCCAAAGCAGAAAAGGAAGCATACGAAAAACAGAAGCAAGAAGAGAAAGCCGAATCATCCGTATTTGAAAAATTGATTGCTGATCAACTCGATGTTCCCCTAGAAACCCTCCGTTCTCAAATGCTGATAGAACCCGCTTGGGGAGTTAAGAAAAACAGCGAAGGGAAGAATGTTTTTTGGTATGGCTTCAAGGGACACCTTGCCGTAGGAACCAAGAGTCAATATATTCTCCAATCCATCATGTCATCGGGTAGTTTAAATGATGGAAAAGCAGCCATTCCTTTGCTTAAAGGTTTGCAAAAACTGCCCTTATCTGTCCGCTATGGCATCATGGATGCAGGGTACGATTCTGTTCCGATTTACCAACAGATTTACCGTATGGAGGCTTATTCCATCATTGCTTACAACAAGCGGAATGAAGGTGAAACGATCGGATTTGATTCACACTTTGCCCCTACATGCGTACGAGAATATTCATATCGTTACGATAGCTATGACCCAAAGTACAAAACACTTAAGTTTGTCCGTCCAAAAGAATGCAAGGATTGTCCATTAGCCCAGGATTCTCTCTGCCAAAAAATTTATAAAATCCGGATAGAGACGGATGTACGACGGTACACAGCTCCTGCTCGTGGAACAAAAAAGTGGGAGGAACTCTACGATCAACGTACGGCGGTCGAACGTGTTATCGCCTATTTAAAAGAATTCTTTCAACTCAACAATGTTCGTTATCGAACAGGTAAAAAAGCAAAATTTCACTTTGACCTTGTTACCCTTGTTTATAATGCTTCGAAATTGGCAGCAGATCGAATCGGAAAAGAACTTAAAAATACTCAAACCCAAGCAGCTTAACTTTTTAAAAATCACGATTTTCCGCTAGGTGAAGTCTGTCTCTTATTCGAAAAAGCAATTATGAAATTGATTCAATTGATTGAATGAACTCTCAGACAGCAAGGTCAATCTATCCTCATCAGCCATAAACGCGGACGGTATCATACGATCCAGATTATCCAAATTCCCTTTTACCTTCACGACATCAACGGTAACATCGGAAATAATGGAATGGCCAGGCGTTTGTGAAATGGTTTCTTTTACCTTCTCATCTACTTGTTTATCCCCGGAAATGTAAGCATAACTGAAAGGCTCAACATGTTTGGCCGACTCTTCATTTTTGTAATAAAAGCTGTAGCTTGTCCCGATGGCACATAATGTAACGGCGCTCAACAAAGAAATAATGGATAACGTACGGGCATTCCCTCTTATCCTGTATAACAATTGGGACGTACCTACCATGTTCATACCATCGTAGTAACGCTTCTTATTTTTTTTTGATAGCTTTAACAAAAATACGGCCAGCGAATTGAATAAGAAATACGTACCAATAATAACACCGGAAAAAATAATCACAACATTTCTTGTAAAATGACCGATCCAAACGGCCGAGGTAATGTTTTGTAATGCAATCCAGTACCCGGTTCCGATAGAAACAACCGCCAGCAGAGCCACGAAAAATGATGCTCTGGGTGCCGTTTCTCCTTTTTTCTCCGCCTGAAAAAGTTCAATCAGCTTAAAACGGTAAATCAAGCGGTATCCTTGCAATGAAGTAAACAGAATAATAACCATGAAAACAAGAACTGTATTGATGATAGCCTTCGGTGCAATAACGAATGCTATCGCAATGTGGAATCCCATCAGCTTCATTAGCAGCATAACGAACAGCTTGGAAAGTAGCGTACCGATGAAAATCCCTACAGCAAGTGCAAGTAAGCCCATAACAAAATTTTCGTAAAATAGCATTCTACCGATTTCTTTCTTCCGTACACCAAGCAATGAATAAAGGCCAACTTCCTTCTTCCTTTTGCGCGTAAAAAAGGAGTTAGAATACCAAATAAAAATGGCGACGAAAATCATGAGAACGACCGATGCCCCGTTAAAAACGGTTCCGATTTTCGTTGAACTTGCCGTCATACTCAGCACCTGTTCGTTATACTGAAGCGATACGAACGTAAAATAAATAACAATGCTAAAAATCATGGAGGCAAAATATAAGAAGTAATTATAAAAATTTCTTCTTATATTTCTTCTGGCAAGACTAAATAAGGTCATTTTTCCCACCTCCGAGCACGGACAGCACATTCAATATCTTCTCGAAAAATTCCTTGCGCGATTGATTTCCTTTTACTAATTCAGTAAAAATGGCTCCGTCCTTTATGAAAAGAACCCTCTTGCAATAGCTTGCCGCGAACGCATCATGCGTAACCATCATAATGGTAGCCCGCTCCTGTTCATTCAAGCCGCTTAAGCTTTGCAGAAGTTCAGTTGCAGATTTCGAATCGAGCGCACCTGTAGGCTCATCCGCAAAAATAAGGCTGGGCTTGCTAATGATAGCCCTGGACGCCGCTGTTCTCTGCTTTTGTCCACCAGAAACCTGATATGGGAACTTGGACAGGATTTCCCTGATACCGAATTTATTGGCGATTTCCTCTACCCTTTGCTCAATTTCTCTGGCGTTCACCTTTGCAAGCGCAAGCGGAAGCACTATGTTTTCTTTTATGGTAAGTGTATCTAACAGGTTGTAATCTTGAAAAATAAAGCCTAGTCTTTCTCTTCTGAAGGAAGATAACTCATCCTCGCTCATTTTCACGACATCGCTGCCATCGATCATAATTTCTCCCGATGATGGCTGATCAATGGTCGATAAAATATTTAAAAGCGTGGTCTTCCCTGCGCCGGAAGGACCCATAATGCCGACAAACTCGCCTTCCTTTATCTCCAAATCAATCTCCTGTAGTGCGGTATACACATTGCCTCTTGAGCCATATATTTTCTTTATTTTCTTTGCATATAATACGTTTTTCATTCGGCTTCCCTCCACATGCTTAGTATTCGTTAAGCAGGTTCGCTTCAAGCATCGAGAACGCGATAGCCAACCATGCCAATTACAAATCCTATTGTAAGAAAAGCCTCTATACCGTTCCATTGCTCAACCTTACAAAGCCCATTCTCATCCTTACATTTATGTCACATCAAAATGATTCAATGGTTTCGGAAAATGAATCATCATCTTGGTGTATTTCCCTTCTTCTGATTCGACGCTTATCGTATGACCTAATTTTACAGCTAATGTTTTCGCCAGATACAGACCAAACCCGGTGGACTTGGCGTATACACGTCCGCTGTATCCTGTAAATCCTTTTTCGAATATGCGATCAATATCTTCGGCTTTGATTCCTACTCCGTTATCTTCGATGACAAGCATTTTCTCTTTCTCATTTTCATGGCCCGTAATCGTTATGATTCCCTCTTGATCCGTATATTTTAAGGAATTGGACAGAATTTGGTCGACGATAAAGCCCAGCCATTTTTTGTCGCTGAGCACTTCTATATCCAAATGGTTCATTTCACACCTTATTCTTTTGCCAATAAACAATTTCGCTTGCTTTTTCACGCTTTCCTTCACTACTTTTTCTATGTTGCATTCGCTAATCACGTAATCCTTCGTAAACGAATCCGTTCTCGAATAGTACAATACCTGCTCGACATATCCATCGATTTTGTCCAATTCATTTTCAAGCTTGTCCAGTATAGTGTCCATCGGCTTTCCGATGCTATTATCGATGATTAGCCTGCTTGCGGCAATCGGTGTTTTTATTTCGTGTATCCATGTAATAAAGAAATCTCTGTCCTCTCTCTTCCTCTCATGCAATGCTTCAATTCGGGCATTCTGTTGTTCGTATACTTGTTTCAACAACAGGATAAAGGCATGCTGTTCGTTCGTTTTCGCTTCGGGTAGAGCGGAAACAAAGTCTTCCTGCCGGCTTGTAATCATCTCATGAATAGTAGAGTAGAAATTCCGTTGATATAGAAAATCCCAGGTCAAATACATGAAAAAGAAAACAATGGATACGGCATTTATGTATATAATATTGTCTGCACTGATGTTCACGGTCCCATCCAAATACATAACGGAAGAGATGAAGGCCATGAGGATAAAATAAAAAGCGATAAGAAATTTTCTGTCCTTTATGTAAGCAGTTGGTTTCATACGATAATATATCCTTGTCCTTTTTTTGTTTTGATGAAGTCGTCCTTGCCTGCATCCTTTAGCTTCTTACGCAGCCTCGCGATATTTACAGTCAGCGTATTATCATCCACAAAGCTCTCGTCTTCCCAAAGATTCCTCATGATTTTATCCCTGCTTACAATGTTTCCGCTGCTCTTCATTAGAATATAAAGAATTTTGAATTCGTTTTTGGTTAATTCGACCTTTTCCTCTCCACATAGAAAATTACCTTCCTGTAGATTTAACACGATTCCGTCATGCTCAATCACATTCGATTCCATATTTGTATACGAGTAGGTTCTTCGCAGGATGGCATTAATTTTTGCCATGACTACGTCGATATAGAAAGGTTTTTGAATAAAGTCGTCTCCCCCCATGTTCATTGCCATCACAATGTCCATTCTTGTATCCCGCGAAGAGATAAATACAATGGGAACCTTTGATACTTCCCTTATTTTGTTACACCAATAAAACCCGTCATAAAAAGGCAGATTGATATCCAGTAAAACTAAATCCGGGTTATACTGTACAAACGTAGCAAAAACGTCACTGAAATCCTCTTCGCAAAAGCCTTCAAAGCCCCACTTTTCTATGTTTTCCCGTAGTACATCTCTAATTGTTTTGTCATCTTCAACAATTAATATCTTCAGCATGTGAAACTCCTTTTCTGCTAAATACGTTGTTATAAATACAGCTTTCTTTTATTTTTGCCAAAAACGAACAGAAAGAAAGGGTCCGTTTGGCCAATCAGGATAAGCTTGATTGGAGATTTGAGCTAAATTCCCAATTCATTATTAATGATTAAAATATTTACTTATACCTCTATATAATATAAAAATGAAGTGAACGACTTTACCGGAAACATAAGGAGTAGTACGATGTCACCAAATCTTAATCCACTTAATACAAATACCAAAACAAAAAAAAGGAAAGTTTACATTCCTGTAATTACGAAATTTTGGCTAAGTCATTCTATTGCTTTGCTATGGATGTGCTTTTCCATTTATATTTCGATGCCTTGGCTAAAGGATTTATCAAATATTATTTCTTTTCCTGTAGCACTGTTCATTATTATGGGAATTTCCTATGTTCCAGGTTATATGAGCGCTTTTCTAGTTGCGAGCCTAGCCTTTGATAGGCAACCTCCGTTCAAAAATGAGTTTCCTACCGATGCTGTGACTGTTCTCATAGCTGCTTATAATGAGGGAGAAAGAATATTTAACACACTACAATATCTTTCAAGCCAGGATTATAAAGGCAAGATCAATACCATTATTATTAATAATCGCTCAACTGACAATACGGTTTCAGAAGCATTGAGGGCAAAGCAGGAATTAGACTTGAATCTTGACATTATTTATGAAGATAATGCCGGAAAATTCCATGCTTTAAATAAAGGACTACAGCATGTTACCACTCCGTATGTAATTACATTGGATGCAGACACATTGTTGCATCCATCAGCGATTCGTTATCTTGTAGCCCGAATTAAAAGCAGTCCTGAAGATATATGTGCAGTGGCAGGCTCTATTCTTACCAAGAACAGCAGGGAAAATATATGGGCTAAAATACAGGAATGGGATTATTTCCTAGGTATTTCTTCTATCAAAAGGCTGCAAGGTTTATACCAGGGGACACTTGTCGCGCAGGGGGCATATAGCTTATACAAAACCTCGTGTATCAAGGAAATAGGTGGATGGCCTGATGCAATTGGTGAGGATATTGTTTTAACATGGAGGCTTTTACAAAAGGGATGGAAGGTTTATTTTGAACCCTTGGCAGTCGCTTTCACGGAAGTGCCTGCCAACTTCNCTAAGGGAAATTAAACCATGGGAACAATCCCAAGTATACACAAAATATTTAACCTTTATTAATTTGATTATGCCTTATCTGGATTTCACCTACACCTTCTTTTGGATTCCCGGACTTATTCTCGCATGTTTTGGTCATTACTGGATTGTTGGACCGATGACTTTGTTTGTTTTGCCGCTTACCTTAATTAGCTATAGCTTACTTTATTTCTTTCAAAAGAAATATGTTTTTAAACCATTGAATNTTTTGCCGCTTACCTTAATTAGCTATAGCTTACTTTATTTCTTTCAAAAGAAATATGTTTTTAAACCATTGAATTTAAAAGTTCGTAAAAACTTCCTTGGCTTTCTTTTGTTCGTTCTTTTCTATCAAATGATTATGTCACCTGTTTCAACATATGGATATATACAGGAAATGTTTAAGTTACAAAGAGTATGGAGATAGAGTTTGTATTCGTAAAAACATTCAGCTTTCGTTTAAGTAATGTTTGTTAGCCATATAGTAAGGCCCCGCTATCCATACGGACAGCGGGGCTTAATCATTATTCCTTCTTCTGTTTTCCGGTATATCCTGATACTACCCCGACACCGATACAGGCATAGCTAATAAGGTCTAATCCTAATTCCCATAGGCCCTGTGGAACAATGACTCCTTTTATGTTTAATATTTGATACAATAATCCGCCAAAGCCGGCCCACAGAAACGGGTCTTTCAACCGCTCCTTCATCAGCTGTTCACCTTCTTCATTCCAGCAGCGACACGCACCTCATCAGCAAGCCGCCCTATTTCTTTCCTCTCGTCCTGGCATGTAGCCGCGTTCCATCTATCCTGTAAAATACGAATGACTTTGTTAGCGTCTTCCGCTTTCATCAACTGCTGTTCCCCCTTCGGCTGAATAGGCTGTGGTGCTGCTGGCTTCTTTATTGGTACGTAGGCAATACCAATCGCGGCTAACACACCCTTACCAATGACTTCCGCCAGTTCAAGCAAAAAAGCACCATCTTTCATCAATGCTGCTTCCTTCGGATTTGTTATGAAAAAGCATTCAAGCAGCGCCGCCTTCGCCTTAACCTTCAGGACCGCCAGATTCGTGCGTATTTTGATGCCCCGATCCTTTAGTCCATACTGCTGCAGGAACTCCTTCACCGCGGTGTGAAGCGCTTCAATCTGCCTGTTCTGTGAATAACAAAGCGTTTCATAGCCGTTTGCTGTCGATTCGCTACTGGCGTTCATATGCAGGGATAGGAAGAAGTCCGTGGCTTTACTGTTGCTAAATCGCTGGCGTGCTGCCAGATCTTCATTTTTATTCGCTCTTAAACTCGTTGCACTTGATAATGAACGTTCTCCGTTCCGGGTGAGAAAGACCGTTACCCCGTGGCGAGTCAATACGTTTTGCACAAGCTGTGCCAAGTAAAAGGCACGCTCATGCTCCTGTAGACCGTTCCCGCAGGCCCCCGGGTCGGGAAGGCCGTGTCCAGGATCGATGACTACGACTTTACTCATTGCCCTGTCCCCCGTTTCAAATATTTGATTTCAACCCAGACATCCTTGACATTGGACTCCAATGTAGCCAGTCCATGCTGAATCTTCTCCAATGTTTCTGATGTTCTTTCGTAGCCTTCATTTGTTTTCTCAAGATGAGCCATCAGTTTGGCCTCACGCTCTTTGCTTTCCTGCTTTTGCTCGGCAATAAGGTCCTTTAGCTCCTGCTCCCTTTCCTTGTTCTCCCGTTTTAAATCCTTAAAAATAAAGGCTACGGCAGTAATAGAGACAAGAAAGAGAACGACGAAAAGAATGCCAAAGGCGTATTGTGATTCTGCAATTTGCTGGGCTGTTTTTACGTCTGGCATAACATCCTCCTTACCGCCTTTTCGGCGTGAAAATTAGTAAAACTCACGATCATTACCGCTCGTCCTTTTTCCGCTTAAAAAAGGAGCCGCATATGCGACTCCTCAGATAAGGGTAAAAGCTTGAAATAAGTGATTTTTTCCGATCATGTTTGATGATTGTTTTAAAATACGTTATAAACGTTTTCACACGTTTCGGCTGTTGGTTCAAAAAAACAGTGAGCCTTGTAACGCCCCACGAAAGGCTGATTATACCACTGAGGAGGACAGTTCCCTGGCGGTTTAAAGTACCATAAGCTATATTTTCCCGGCCAGTATCTCTCACCATTAATAACCCGACGAGCTAAGCGTTTTTCGCTTTCCCTTGCCCTTTGATAGAAATAACCGTGTGTAACAGCCTCAAACGCATGGGGTTGAAAAATCATTTGCGGAATGGTACGAAGTCCCTTAAAATCTGAACAATCTGCTCTGATGCGGTTGACTCCTACGTTTCCGACAAGCATCATGCCCACGTTTCCTTCCCCTTCAGCTTCTGCTCTAAGCAACCTCGCCAAAAGGTCAATATCCGCGTTCCTGGCTTTTACAACTGCCATGCCTTCACCTCTACCATCTTTTTAACTGTATAGTATGGCTTTTCCGCTAGGTTGGTGACGATGGAGAAGTTATGGTTTATTAGGTTTGCTTCGGCTACTTCTGAAATTGTTTAGTTAAAACTTATGATGCGTTTCATCTTATTCAAAGGGTTTGTGTGAAAAAGAAAAACGCCTCTCCATGTGCAGGAAAGACGTTTGTTATACTGTAGTATTTGTATACGCCTCATTGGTGATTGTTTCATATTGCTCTACTGTAATTTTTCCATAAACAACAAAGTTACCTACATACATCGTGCTTTCTGGTTCCTTTGTATAGAGTCCCATGTCATAGTACCGTTTGATTATTTTATACCAATCCATTTTACAAAACCCCTTTCATAGTCAATTCCATTAATAACGACGCTTGTTCCTGTGCGGTTTGTGTGGCCTGTGCCTCTAATTCGACATTTTTTAAAATAAGAAACGCTGTATCACCTGCCTGCTGTTCGTTCTTCGCTTCCAGCTGGGCAACCTGCATCATAAGAGCTGCGTTTTCTGCTTGTAACTGTTCGATAGGGTCCGGCTCCTGTGGCACAGTTTTTTTTATCTCCTCGATTTCTTCCGACGTTAATCCTTCCAACCATTCACCATCAAGCCAGCGCGGTTTGTATAAGCCTTCTGGTGGGTCGATTGTGACGATATTTTCATCCTCAATGACGTCATTTTGTTCGATAAGTACCGGTTCCATATAAAATCCGTCTTTATCTACACGGTGTACTTGTATAACCATATGTGACCTCCTTTATTGTTCAGAAATAAATGTACCACTCAGGAGCACCCAACCGCCTGTTAACCAATGATCTCCTACGCATACCCTACCATCTTGTTCAATATTAAACGTAACGGGTCTTGCTGTATTTGCATCGATGTATTGTATTGAGGTTAATACTACCCGCCTGCTTTTTGGCCTGAATCCTACTGGTAGTTTATAAATAGTGGTTGCAGGTGAATTCACAACGGGTATAACTATACCTGTAAGTAAAACTAAATTATTATCTGTTTTTTGGTAAGTAACGGAATTTATATCCGGGTAAAAAGTAGTAAATCCATTAACTAAATTGGCTTTTATAACTGGGTATGGCTGCTTCCGTGCATACTGCATCTCTACTACGCTTACCCGTGTTTCCAAGTTAGTGGCGTCCTCCACCATTTCCGCCACGACTGCGGCTAGTTTCGTCTGGTACTCGCCTTGTAGATCGATAAGCGGGGCAGTGAAAGCATATCTGTCAAGGACAAGATAAGTAACGGAGTAGGTGGCGTTAGGGTCTACTAGGCTTTTACCTGCTGTGTAATCTCCAATAGCAAACGCACGAACATGTCCATAGCCTAGTCCTTGGGCAGAATCAAGTATCCATACCCGGTCTTCCATTGTATTCTTATACACACTAAAAATCCTATCTGCTCGGTTTGCAAGCTTTGTAGAACCTGATATCCGATTTATCTGATTTTCATATCCGTTGTATTTAGCCTGATTCGGATTATCAATAGACTCCCGAATCACGACGCCCGTACCGACTTCCAGTACGTTTGTACCTTCGTGTAAGGTAATTTTGCCTTCAGACGTTACAGGGACTTCAACGGGTTGTGCAAGTTGGTAGATGAGGCGGTAAGGTGTATAACCTCCATCTGCTAGTGAAGTAGGTAACGTGTTTGTTGCATCTACACCATCACCAATCCCTACAAATTTCCCATTAACCATTTTGCTTAACTTTACCCACGCTCTTGTTCCTGTTCCGAGATAGGGATTAGCATGTGTAACATTGTCATACATTTTCCACCCGTTAAAATACGCTTTTATCTCGCCTTCTGATGGCGTGTAGTTCTCGCCCCATCCGCTGTCGATGTCTGAAATAGTGATATAAATATTTCCATCACCGATAGAATAGGTGTTATCTTGAATATCAAACCCGCCTGTTGTTACGTTCTTTAAAATTTTTCCATCGAATTTTACACCATAAATCAAACCAACGTTTGGTGAGTTCAGCCCTTTTATAGTTATGTTTTTAAATCCTGTTTTATCTGCTTGAACCTCGTAGCTTAAATTTCCATCCAGTACAATCTCACGAAACTTTTCTAACTTACTCAGCTGCCCATCACGGTAAAACAATTCGTCTCGTACCGTTCCGTCTACGTTAGAATGTAACGACACATCATAGAAAACGTAATCGTTGTTTTGCGGCTCAAAAGGTAAGGCGGTGCTTCCGATATTGAGCATCGGGTTATTAGCGATATATGGTGCTGAACCAACTGCACTTCTTTCATTCTGATTTATAACAACTTCTAAATAGCCAGTATTACTTTTTGTGGTGAATACATAAACTCCGGCAGGTTTATCTCCTACAAATGGTGTATTAATTCTGTTTTTATTACTATCATTATCACCAACCCAGAAATTAGCCGTACCATTAAATGTGATAGTGTAAGTTGTATTAGGTTGTACCTTAGCCCAATACTTAATTTCTGCAAAACTTTCATTAGAATTAATACCGGATTTTTCTTTATTTATTTCAATAGAGTAAGGTGATTTTACAGTAATGCTCGAATCATAAATTGACCACTCCGTAAATGGTGGTAGTAAGTTCTTTCCGTAACGGATAGCATATGGATTTCTTACAGGCTTTACATCGTCTACATACGGATACTTTGCCGCAATTTGCTCTGGTGTCATGCTGTCTAATGCTGCGTATTCGGCTGCGGTGATTTCGTAGAGGCGAATAGCATCTACATAGAAATATTGGCCAATGGCTGTTGAGGCTGCACAACACACATCAAAATTTGTGGGATTATCTGAGGTTGCCGATAATTTAGTATAGACAGTATTAAATTGGGATGTATCTGCTGATTTTTTTAAAATAGACTGTGTAGCACCTGATATACCACCAATTCCAGCAAAATTCACATATATAGCAGATGGGGCAGTTCCGTTCTTTACCTCAGCTAATCCAATATAATACCTTCCTGCTCTAATTTGTACCTTTGACTTATCTTTAAATAAACTAAAGTAACCGTTTGATAAAGCGGAAGATATCTTTATTCCGTTATTTCCAAATACTTTGTTATTAGTATCAAGTGCAAGTGTTCCTTGCCACGAGTCCCACTTACTAGCATCCTCGCAATTCCCATCCCGCCCAAGCAGATCAGCCAGCGTTCTTCCCTTTATGCTTGATATGTTAAACGGCGTCGTTCTATCGGCTGTTATCGTTTGGATACCGGGTTTTAGTGTAGCTGGAATGGGAGCTGCTTCGCCCATTTCATCCTCAATGACAGTCAAGCGCTGATCATGTTCCTGTAGGCGCTCTCCATGTTCCTGCACCTTTGCTTTCTTTGTATTGTTGTAGTCATTTGTCGATAGCCCCTTACCTGGTTCCTTTAATACGACTTCCTCTTTTTTGGCGAATGTATCCGGCGTAATGGTCCGGCGTCTATCCGTTGATGTAATAACCTTGCTTGCATCCGTAGCAAAGTACCAAAGCAGAAGACCGGCATTTGCTGTCGCCTGGGACGTTGTTCTCTTTACGACACCATCGGTATCCAGATAGATGTATTGCCCTTGTGTAGGGTTTAATGTCAGACTACCTGCAGCAACTTCAAATCTGCGCCCTGCCACATAGCCGACGCCTGCCGTCCAGCTTGCGGTTAATCCGGCGGCAATGAATTGAAAGCCTGCCGTTCCGGATGGTGAAGCAACAAAGCTGCCGCCCCATTCCTTTGCCAGCTGCTCAATCAAAATATGCGCGTCCTCGATGCCTTGTTCCGCATGATTAAGCCGGGCCGATGTAATACGTGTCCCTTCCTGTACCAACTCGTACAGTGGTCTGCCGGTCTGCGGGTCCATCTTTTGCTTTCCAGACGCATCCTTAATCGGTTTTGTTAAATCTGGAATCTCATCTTTCCATGTTTGCTTGTTATACGCCACTTGCTGTTGCCTCCAATCGCACAGAGAATTCAAAGCCAATTAAAAACCCCTTATCGTTTTTCACTACGTTAAGGGGATTATTTGCCAGTGTATTGCCGTCCTTATCCATCAGGGATGCGCCCAAAATCTGTTTTCCGATAGCCTCTGTTTCTTTTACATACACATACTTTCGTACAGAGCGGCCAGAAAATATCGTATTGTGTATCGGGTACTGTACCAGCTCCCCGCCGATATTGACCAGGGCATGATCAAAGCGTGCGCTGATATCCTGTACGGTGTAATCCAGCAAAAGCGGTTGGATAATGTCTGCCACGTTTATTCCCCCTCTCCCATAGGTATCTCAAAGCCTGTAATCGGCATGTCTACTGGATGATGATGCTCCTCGTTTCTGACTGATAAGGATTGTGTAAAGATTTGACCTGTCACAGCAGTGTCTATTAGCGTTTCAAGGCCACAAATCGGAAAGTCTACTACATGACTGTAGCCCGTCCCTTTCACCAGGATAGGCTTTGTCTCTACCCGAGCAACTGGTACCGCCCGATTAATATGAACAGGTCGAATATATTCAAAATCCTCATACAATCGTTTCAGGTCAATGCCTTCATTTGCGACATACTCAAAATAAACCTCTTTTGAAAGAAAATCCTCTCTTACATCAAGCAGCTTCCCGCACTGGCTGCCTATCAACCGAAGAACAGGAAGCTTAAACGGGCGCTTGGCCCACCGCTTTTTTCGGATGGCTTCTCTCCGCTCCGCAAAACTACCGGATTGCACCTTACGAAAGTATATCCATTCCCATACCTCTAGCGCATAGGTGGCCCGCTGGAGGATGAATTGGTCCCGCAGCTCGTTTGTGATTTTCTCCCGATCATCCATCTCTTTTTCCATCACGGAAAAGTGACGCTCGGCCATATCGATTTCATACCAGTATGGCGGCAATACTTTTCGATAGCGGAGAGGAATCATAATAAAACCACCTCAACCTGCAGGATCGATACAAGTGGAATTTCAATATCCTCGGTGGTACCATTCATCGTAAAGCTTGAATAATTTTCTCCGATATCGACAACCAGAAGCGCAGCAACGTAATTGTAAACAAGTTTCGTCCGGCCTTCTGCATAGGCAAGAACACGCTTTTTGATTTGTTCTGCCAGCATCGCCCGATCCCCGGTTGTTTCGAGCGCGGCCTCAATCCGCAACGTAAAGACAGGAGCAGGATGAGCGACTAGGTCATGTCCCGCAATCCGCTTTTCTTCCCACATCAAATTTTCAACTTGTTCTGCAAATTCCAGTGTTACTGGGTTGCCGTTCATATCTGTGAGGTACAGGTCGATAGAATTGTCATGTCGTTCTTTCTCGACCGCAATTGCACCGCCTACGCCGGGAACTTCTTTGGCCCATAACTCATAATCCTTCCGCCGCCCGCTCCCTTCTTCGGTAAAGGCACGGTCTAAGAGACGAAGCCGGAATGTATCATCGTCCTCGCCCTCTTTTTTAAGCAGTCCATCCGCCCAGCCGTGTGCCTCCAGAAATTCACCATCCGCCCATATTGGAAACGCCTGAATAAAGCCATACGTCCATAATTCCTGCTGCTCTGCGTATTCCTGGGCGATAGGGTGCCATAAATCATAAAAATACTCCCCCTCGCCTGTTGGGGGTGGAGGAAGTCCCTTTTCTTTTGCCAGTTCAATCGCTCGATTCACCCAACGCTGATAAATGTCCTCTGGCGTTTCTTCTAGAATAGGCATATAGGGAAGCTTGGGTAAGTCTGTAAGTTTCATAGTCCGATCACCTCCTCCATCTCTGCTGTACCGGCAAGGCCGACCAAATGGATTTTTACATGTACCTCATGGGCCTCTCGTTCCATAGAAAGCACTTCGGCCCGCTCAATTTCCGGGTGGGCGGTCAACGCCTCTTCCATATCCCGTTTAATTTCAACGTCTTCCCATCCCGGCCATTCTGATTTTTCAACACCGATATCTGCGCTGTATATCACGTATTGAAAGCGCTCGGTATTGAGTATTTTCATAGCCGTCTGTATCAGAAATTCAGCATACGTTTTGGTCTTGCGTGGTCGGCCATCTTCATCTACAACCGCACACCGATTGCGAAAGTCGAGCATGTACGTCCATTTGTCTTCCGAAGCAGCCCCTTCGTATATTTCCATGTCCCCCATATCACTAAGATTCATCTCAGGAAACAAAGAAATCGGTTCATCCACCATCCATCCTCACATCCTTTCCATGCACATAATACTGCTGTCCAGTTAATCATAAGATATTGGCTTGGTCGCCCTCTTAATAACCCTAGTGTCAATATGACCGAACATCTTCTTTTCTACAAGCTCAATACTCTCCTTGGCATACCTTCTACCACCTTTTCAACGTGAAAATAAAAGAGGAGCCGCACATGCGACTCCAAAAATAAAAACGTCTCTCCATCCAGAAAAACGTTTATTACTGAGCAGTAACAAAATCATCACCTGTGATTGCTTTAAATTCTGTTACCGTAATCTCACCAAACGGATTTTGGTCGGTTTTTACAGTAAGCCGCAGTTGATCCTTCGTTACCCATTTTAATTTGTACGCTAGGCTCCAAAACCCCATGATTATTCACCTTCCTTCAATCGAATCAATTCTAACTTAACCGTAGCCAATTCCTGTCCTAATGTTTGGATGATGCCATCCTTCTGCATGTTGCTAATTTTCAACAGTGCCAGCTCCTGCCCCATTGTGACCATTGGAGCTTCAGCTTCTTCCCGTTCTTTTTCAATTTGTGAAAGCGGCTTTTCATTAATGATAATCAATCGAATGCACCCCCAAATCCATTGACAATAACCTGACTGTTTGCTGTGCCTTTTTCAAACATAAAGCGAATATCTACGCCCCATTGTTCTGCTGTTTTCTCTGTATTGGTAAAGAGAAAACCGCGATTAAATCGAACATGATTCGTTATGTCCTCCCAGGTAGGTGAGGCATCAAAGGCATTGTTACATGCTTCGATTTTCATCGTTGTGCCATTTGGCACCACCGCATCAATAGTGACAAGAATCCGCTTGGCGGCAATATCGGTGACAAATGGCTTCTTTAGCTTGAATTCCAGCTTGGTTTCCTGACGGACAAATGTATAGGTGCGTGCCGCTGTCATTCCTTTACTGTCGGTCGCTTCGATGACTAGCTTATGTTGAATTCCAGGCTGCAATCGTATCCAGAAGTCATGTGGAATGGTAATGGTGTTTTCTTGTCCGGCTACACCCGCAAAAGAGCGAATGACCTTCCCGTCGATTTTCTCGGTAACGGTAAATGTATCATTTTCTGCATCCGATACAGTGTACGTCTTCGACGGCGGTGCTTGAATGGTTCCTAAATCCTCATTCGTACCGGAGATAATGGGCGGACGGTTATGAATGACACGGAATTTACATGTGACTTCCGTTGACTTTCCAGCTTTGTCGTCCTCAGCCCATACATTGAGTATGTGGTCCACATTTTCAGCTAAATCGCCCGTAACCTCCGTAGCTCCGTCACGCAATCTTTTGTTGCTGAAGGTTAGGTTTTTGGTAAAAGAAAGAGGCGTGCCACTGGCGACGCCTGATGCGATATTACGGACTGTGCCGTTATCAATTTTATATTTGACTGTTAATACATCTCCACTGTTCGCATCCGTTGCGTTGCCTGTAATGCTGAAACTTTTCCCGTCCGTAAGTGACTGATTATCCGCTGTGGTTACCGTCATGGTGGGATTGCTGTTCACAAAGAAACTAACCGTTTGTGTACTTACATTCCCTGCATTGTCTTTGGCCGTTACAACAAGCGTATAGTTTCCTGCAGTTGTAATGGTAGTGCCGGAGGTAAAGGCATTCCCATTTAGTGTAGCTGTGCAGCTCTGCAAGCCTGCGCCGCCCGTATCCGTTGCAGAAAATACAGGTGTCACTGATGTGTATGTTTGACCTTGAGAGACACCCGATATAGCAATAGACGGGTTTGTCTTGTCGATAGTAATAATACCTGTGTACGTTGCGGTAGCGGTGCCGCCTTGTCCGTCATTCGCGGTAACAGTAATGTTTGAATACTGCGCCTGCGGCAAGTCTGATACGGGCCAAGTGAGCGTCCATCTTCCGGAACCGGCAACTGTTGTTTGTTTTGGGATACCCGCTATCGTTGCACTGATGGTTACCGTATCCCCATCCGGGTCGTTTACGGTTCCGGATAAGATACAATTCCCTGCGGATAAGGCCATATTTCCAGTAGAGATGCTTAGTACTGGATTTTGATTTTTCCGTTGTCTAGCAACAACAATAGTTGCTCCAGGCTCCGTAGGGATTGGGGGAGTGAGTGTAGTATAGAGAAAATTCCCATCTGGAGGCATTGACTCGAGTATTCTCTTTGTTTGTGCTTCCCGTTCTACGATATAAAAAGCATATCGGTAGTTTGTAAAATCATACCCAGGGCGCACCCAAAACTGCGAACTTAAAAGGTAGTTACTATCACTATTAGAGGCATACAGGGTATAGGCTAAAATATCTTCTCCTGTTTCTTTGTAAAATCGAACCCGTAAAAAATCAGGATATGAGTCACCGTATTTATGACTACTTACTTGTTGCCAAACAACTTCCCATGCTGCTGTCATCTATACCACCAACCTTTTATTTACCTCGTCATACCAGCCGCTGATGACCTTAACATCTGTTAACGTATCCAGGTTTTCCGTGAAGATATTATCCGTGAAGTTGTTAAACAAGGCGTCTTTTACTGATTTCACATCGATTTGAAGAGAAGCAATAGCAGCAGTATGCAGGCTCAGCAGAACGTGTGCATCATAAATGCCTTTTTCCCAGCGGATAATTTCTGTTTCAGTGACTGGCGTTTTCGGCGTCCAGTCAAACTTAGGTTCAAACACCATTGCCTTTCCCTCCTTTTATTACGAAACGAAAAGTAAATTCTGCTTGCTGGCTCTCTACTACAGCAAAATTCGCTTCCCTTTCTGTAATCATGTTGCCGTTCTCATCCAGTAATCGTAAAGACGTTATTTTATTGAGACCTGATATCCCTTGTGTCATAATTACAACTTGATTTCCTGTTCTCTGAATGGATTGAATGGGAACGGTTTGATCACCATTCAGAACGATGGTGGATGCCCGCACACATAAATCCTGTGCAGTTCGTTCCAGATAAGCTGTGTTCATTACAGCATCACCTCATCTTCGTATTTTAGCGGCGTCATACCCACTTGAAACTCCTCTACAGTATGATAGCGACGCAGGTTGCAGGTGATTTGCTCGTCTATTTCTATCGTCTCGTCTGCATTTGTAGCAATTGAGAAGCCATGAACATGCACCCGCCGCATTTTCATAAATGTTTTGTACAGGTGTGTGACATCAACGGCATCTTCCAACTGAAAAATGAACCGAATGATTTTTTGGTCAAACACCTCTTCGACTTGTGCATTTTTCAATTGCGAGACATGATTCGCCAAAGCGAGCAGCACAGACGGCGTGAACGGCAGCTTGGCATAATATTTTTCAAATACTTTTAGCCGTCGTTCTTCATATGTCCCTACGCCAATCGGAAGGCCGAATAACTTCTCCCATACGTCAAGGCCCCATGTGGCTTTATGAATAAAAAACTGATCACGCATGTCCTCAATGCGGGATTGATGTAAAGCGAACTCTGCGTCCAGTGCTTGAAACAGCAAGGCTGCATGCTTATCCTCATAATGAATAGGCGGTATTCGTTTTCGATACTTTAAAGGGACTAATACCGTCATGGCAGCGGACTCCAATCCAGCACATTAACCGCTCCATCCGGCGTGACAATATTGTTTGTGCCTCCGTTAAGAGTGTAATCCGCGATATCCTCCACTCCAGGCACAAACATTAGATTAGCAATAACCTGGTAGCGTAGTACCTCATTTTTCTTGATATAGATGTTGAGGTTTTCTACGATTTTAGCTTCCGTTTCTTCCGGGTTGGCATCAGACGAGAGAATGAGCCGTGCCGCTACTACAACATGATGTATCGTAGCCGGAAGCACCCCAACATCATGCAGTGCCTCACGTTCCTTCTCAATGGCCGCCCGCACAGCATCGCATAAGACTTGGGAAGCAGGATGCCCTTCCCAATCCGTGATAAAAATATCAATGCTTAAATCATTGCGTAAATGCTCGATTGCTTTGGCAGAGCCCGCTCCGGCATTTCGGGCCATTCGCTCGTAATCTTTGGCACGCCCGCTACCTTCCTCTTCCTGGGTCCGGTTCAATATCCGCTCCCGGTACGAATCATCATCCTCGCCTTCCAGTCGCGGAAGTTGGATGAACTCCTTTTGTCCATGCCAATCCAAGAATTCACCATCTGCCCATAACGGCCAGCCCTGAACCCAGGCATACTCCAATAGCTGTTGTTGTTCGGAGAACTCCTGGCAAAAGGGGTAGCCCATCGTATAGAAATACTCTCCTTGTTCCGTGGGCATCTCATGTTTGACACGGTTTGCACAACGTTCATAAATGTGATCGGAATCCTCAACCATAATCAGCAGCTTGTCATCCAGCTTCATTCGACCATTTCACCTCCATCTCCACTGTTGCGGATACCCCGATAATTCGTATGCTCATCCGCATTTTGTTTCCAATCCGTTCCATATGCAGTACTTCTGCCTTTTCAATCTCTGCATGTGCTTCTAATGCCTCTTCAGCATCACGCTTGACCTCAATATCTTCCCATCCTGGCCATTCTGATTTTTCTACGCCTATATCCTCATCGAAAATGATATATTGGAAGCGTTCTGTATTAAGAATGCGCATGGCTGTCTGTATTAAGTATTCCTTGTAGCCTTTCGTTTTCTTTGGACGACCATCATCGTCCAGTACAAGGCATCGTTTTTCAAAATCAATAACATACGTCCATTTCTGCTCAGATGGAATGCCCTCGATGTTCCTGATGTCGTCTATATCGCTAAAATCCATCTCGGGAAACAAAGAAATCCGCTCATCCGCCATCCATTCTCACATCCTTTCCATGCACATAATACCGTTGCCCGGTCAACCGGGAGACAATCAGTCGGTCCCCTGCTTTAAGGGGGCTAGGAATAACAATCATACCCTGTAAGGAAGCGCGGGGTACTTGTTCATACGGTGTGCCACTCTCATATTCCACACCATTCGCCAGCACGCCTGTCACGCTCCCCTTCGCCTCCTCACCTTCCATGTACTGCCCGATCTCAAAGTACGCCTCTACTTTTCGATCCTGTAAATATTCAGCGAAGATTAACTTATCCTGCTCATATGGAATAGGGTCCCCATCCACCTGTATCCGCGGTTTATCCGGCCAACTAAGCAGCGTCGCCCGCTCGGTATCCCTGGCATCGATATGACCAGACATCTTCTCTTTCCAAAGGTTCAATGCTTCCCTTAGCACGTCTATTGCCGCCTTTCCAAATCAAGCTGCACCGTATACATTCCATTCTTGAAGGAGGTCTGCTCGCTGACAACGATCCATTTCGATTTGTATTCAGCCTCCTGAATCAAAACAAGCCATCCGGCGCGCAGACCGCATAGCATAGGATCTTCGTGTTTTACGGTAATTTTCCTGGTTAGCTTCGGATTTGATAGCTCAATAAGCTTCTGCGTAGCGATGGTCGCCGGATCTTCCTTTTCTTCCACCTCGATAATTTCTTCCATTCGCCCCAGGTTAGTAACAGCTCCAGCATTCGACTTTGTTACGGAAGATGCTATCTTCTCATCCTTCCATTTCTGTGCTGTAACGACCGTGTATGTGTCTTCGATAGAAGAGCCGCGGCTACTGGATTCCATCTGATCTCGAATGAATACAGGAACCTGATTGTTTGTTCCTTCACGGGCAACAACAATATAATAGCTTTGGTCTGTGCGAAGGTATTCCAAATAAAAGCGGTAGCCGGTATGCTCATACGCTTTTTGTAGCACATCCAGAATTACCTCAGAGTGAGTCATTGTTCCGTACCGTTCATCGATGGAAAAACCAAGTACCGGGCATCGGAAATCGACCCCGGTACTTTGAATATATTTTTGCAGTTCTGCGCCTGCTTCACCTTTGAGATAGGGGCGGGTGCCTTTATTTTTAGCCAGGTACCATCCGAGTTCCCGTCCTTCCAATTGCCATTCATTCGTGAATTCGTCTTCCTCGTAGCTGATAATCGGACCATGAAAGAATTGATTTTTATGGTGCAGGAGCTGCTCCTGTGTCCGCCTTGCGAAACACATCAACATGCCCGCTTGTTCAACAGGTGGGGCATTCCGCAACCGCACCGTCATATTGCGGGTAATCTCATCCCGGTTAGAAGACCATGAAAGATCGACTAGTGCTTCTGTGAGGGTATGTCGGACGTTTTGCTTTCCATATACGACAGCAAACTTCTCCATCTACTTGCCTCCCCCCTTCACGCTACGATTCTTCGTCTCGATTCGTTGCCTTTGCTGGGCTGTATCCTTGCTTGTCCCGCCTTTTCCATCCTTATTTTGTTTTTTACTCGACTCCTTATTGGTCGTATTCGCGCGGCTAACTGCCGGCTTCGTAATGATAAGTCCCGGCTTTAAAAGCTGCTTTGTGTTGGAATAGGAGACAATTTTTATTGGCTTGTACTCTATAAAAGTAAAATTAATATAGAGATTGGCCTGACCGTTTTTATAGCTTGGCTCCATGTTTTCCATCCACATCGTTTGACTGAACAGCGTATCGAATATAACGACGACCGGCTTTAGCTTCCATTGTTCCAGCAGCTTCAACGCTTGCTCAGGTGACTGATATTTAATCGTTTCGGTACCGGTTTCCCAGATTTCCTGCCAGAAACGTGGAAAAATAGCCGTAAAAGAAACCCGCTTCGCTTTTGAAACGGGTTTGCCTGTACGTTCCTCACCGGTAATGACAGTGAAGGTTTCTACTTCATTACCGGATTGAATCTGAATTTCCTCCGGTGTAAGAGGGAAAGTAAACCGGTTATTGGCTTGCGCTAACGCCAGCATGCATTACCCTCCATTCTCTATTGCTTTATGAAGCTCTTCTCCGAGCACTCTACGCATAAGGGCACGACCTTCCGGACTGGTCATCATTTTTGCGAAAGCAGGGAAATCTTTGACCTGCTTAGCCATTTCACCAAAATCCATCGTCATGTTCTGAATAATGATACCGCCTGTGGAACGAGTGGCTTGTTTCATCATACGGGTAGCAACCGGTATTCTGCCGCCTTCCGTTACTTGACTGCGTGGCAATACATCAATGGCAGCCCGTCCACGAAGCGGGCGATTCATTGCACCTGCAATGAGATTCATCTTCTGTCTAACAGGACCTGCATCCAATCCTCCCGCAAACATCGACATGAAGTTGCCTGCCCATCGGTCTGATTTGCTGGCCGGGCCTTCCTTCGTCGGAGAACTGAATCCAAGGTACCTCTTAAAGATCAATGCCGCACCGGAAACAGCAGTACTTAACAGCGGGAACTGACTACGAATACCGGAAGCGAGCATCGAAATCAAATTACTTCCCCAGTTACTTCCCTGCGCTGAAATATTTTTCAATGATTCCAGATGCTGCTTCGTTTGATTGGCCGCACCCTTTGCTGATGTACTAACACCTGCAAAGCTTTGTCCGGCTTTCTTCGCACCAGCAGCAATTTCCTGCGTGCTCCGGGCCGCTGTGGTACCCAGCTGCTTTGTTTGCGCATTCGTTTTCTGCGTAGCAGAGCCTACAGCATGGATGTCCCCTTGCGCCTTCTTCGTATTTGAGCCTTTCCACCATCCCATAACGCTAGACTTCATTCTGTTAAAGGTGTTCTGTACTCCTTTGCCGGTTTTTTGGAAAAGGGAAAAATCCATCTCGATTCCTTTTTGTTTCATGGAAGTCTTTAAAGAACTAAAAGTTCCTTTAAAGCTCTCTTTTACCTTTGGCGAGATAGGGACGACAGGAGCAGGGGGCGGTGAAGGCTTGCTTGCAACTGCGTTTTGTACTCCTTTTTTTGCTGGTTCTTCTTTTTTGGATAAGCCAAAAAAATTGGCTGCCTTATCCTTGTAAGAGACCAATGTGTCTTTTAGAGACACAACTGTATCGACAACCTTTGCTGTTACACCACTCGCATCTGCTAAACCACCAATTTTCCCTCCAATGTAACTTCCCACCGTAGTTCCTACCATGGTTCCAACAGGGCCAAGCAAAGAACCGACTGCTCCCCCTACGGTACTACCAGCAACGTCGCCTACAACAGCACCACCGTTTTGCGAGACAGCTTGTCTCCAACCAACATCTTTTGCTGTTTCATATAACCCATAGGCTTTCGATACAGTATTTATAACTCTGCCTGGAATGCTCCCGTTCTTAACCAATCCTGTACCTACAATGCCTTCAGTATTCAACGGTCCTTTATTCCGATTAAATGACAGAATACCCTTTATGCTTCCGAAAAGTCCCTTTTTAGGAGTTTCTGGTGTCTCTGACTTTGGTGCTGTATTTTTCTTTTTGTTCTTGGGAGGGCTAAGATTTTCATTATCCTTTTTCAGCTTAGATGGCACAAAGTCTCTTATTCTGCCCCAGAACCCTTTCTTCGGTTTTTCTGACTTCGTTGCTGTATTTTTCTTTTTGTTCCGAGAAGGGCTAAGGTTTTCATTATCTTTTTTCCGCTTGTTTGTCTTGCCTCTGCCAGTGCCGCTATGATTTTCTTTTCCCGAGTCCCTCTTACCAGCTGCTCCGTTAACATGAACCGTTGTTGCATGAACAATCATGGATGCGGTGGATAAATCCCGTCCGCCTTTACCACCGGAAGATTTTTCCGCACCTTCTTCTCCATTCTTTTTCTTACCGGAAAAGATGCTTCCTAGTTTATCCCAGAAAAATTCATTGGCAACTTTAGCTCCTTTTTTCACTCCACCAATTGCCAATCCGGTCCCGACAATTCCTGTGGTTGCTACAGCAAGGGAACCTAGCGTGGACATGTTGTCCATTTTCTGTTTAATCCAGCCAGCAGCTTCGGCCAGCAGTTTAAAGACAGGCGTTATGTCCTTCGCAATTGTATTACCCAGCTCGATGAGTGCATCATTAAGCGTCTTTTGCGCGATCAGAAAATCTCTCCACGGTTCATTTTCACTTACTTTTTGATACTTCTCATCAAGCACTCCTCCAGTTTCTTTGGTTGCGTCAGTTTTTCTCGCGGATACCAAAAGTTTAGCGAGCATCTCCATTCCCGGGTCAGAGCCAGTACCGAATTCTTTCATAATGTCCTGCCGTTTTTGCTCATTCTCTACGCCACCGAATATTTGCAGCATCGTACCAGTTGCAAGCTGGCGTTCGGTTTCGCTCCCGGATGACATGCGACCGGCGATTAACTTTGCTTGCTCAGCCGCCTTTTCTTTCGCCTTCTCTTCTCCCTGTTCCCTATATGCCTTCTCAATGACACTTTCCAGACCCCCATCCTTATGAAGGGCAAGTGTTCTTTCTTTTAATGCATTTAGACCTTTATCTACAGATGAAAGACCACCCATCTCTTTCGCAAGAATGGCTAGCTTTTCCGGAGAATCGATGAATTTGGAGACTTTAGGACTGGAATCTATAATTGATGTGAGCACATCGTCTTTAATGTTTTTTGTATTGTCCATTATATAGGCGATAGAATCGCCAAAGCTTTTGGTACTTCCAACATTCGGCATAGAATCTTGCATAGCCAGCAAGGCTTTTTGATATCCCGCTGCTCCATCCTTGATTGGATGAGCCACATTAAGCTTTAGAGCCTGCTCTGTAATTTCCTTGCCGTGGCCTGGATTGCTCATTTCAGCTGCTCTAAGCAAGTCAGTAACTTCAGATTTTTTTTTGCTCGGATCGATTAAAGTAAGAGCGTCCACCTCTTGTTTTACTTCTGTATCACTTTTTCCAGTCCATGCTTGGTATCGTGCAGTCGCCTGCCCTGTAGATACCATATCCTCGAACAACGTTCCGCCGCCAATCCATGAAACGATCTCTTTAGAAGTATCTTTAAGAGAAACCAGACCTTCACGGATTTTTTCAATTTTACTTTTCGCTTCCTCATCTTTAACATTAACGGAGAGAGTAACAGCCATTTCATCTATCTGCTGAAGCTCAGAACGAAGATCAGATACATCGCGGCGCGTACGACTAACGACCAGCTCGATCCCTAAGTCTTTCCCTTTCCACTTCTCCATCTCTGAAGCTGCGGCGCTGAATTCACGTCCAACAGCTTTTGCCTGTGCGGCAATCTCCGCTAAAGCCGGAGACAGCTTCTCTTCACCGGAGAAGCTAACGGTAACAGAAGCTCCCATCCTTTCACCTCGACTTTCATAGAAAAGAACGCCATGGATAGCATCCTATCCTCTATTCCCGCATGGTACGCTTCATTTCTTCCTCTGCGATCATTTCAGCCGCCATACAGAAAAACTTCTGGCGCTCCCGATCTACCTCATATTCCAGTATTTCTTCAGGCAGCCGATGGCGATTAATCCACATGAAAGCTATCCAGCTTGCTTCGGCGTCTCTTCTGACGAGATCTTTCCCTCCTTCAGTAACGCCTCCTTCGTATCAGTAAAGTTACGTACCGCCTTGCTTAGTGCCGCGTAATCATCGGGGTTATCCAACAGGCGCGGTGGCAGCTCGAACTTCTCAACGCAGTTGTATGCCTTTAACAGCTCGGCGTTATTCCAGTCGAATTCATGCTCGGTCGCTTTGACGATCATGACATCGATTTCGTTGTACGTTTCTTTCGGTGTGCCGTCCTCTTCCATGGCCAGTTCAATCGCTCGGCGCACTTCCATCGTAGTCAATCGACGTACAGACCAATGCTCCCCATCTGATTTCACCTTGATGATCTGATCGCGGCGTCCGCCCTTCGCTCTTTCCAAATACTTTTGTAATTTATCGCTCATCGCTTTTTCCTCCTTAAAATCATTGATTTGGATTTTTCATAGTAAAAAAGAGGGCTGTACGCCCTCTCCCATTCTCTTACGCCATATATTCGGGGAACTTGCCGACAAAATCGAAATCTGTCGCCGTTCCGCTCAATGTAATGTCAATGCCTTTATTTTCATCGATTTTCGCCACCAGGATGTCAATATCATTATGGATATGAATGCCGGTAATGAGGACGCGCTCCGTATTTCCGGTCATCATATCCTCCAGAGAACCGGTGATACGATCAAGAAACATCGTTTTTCCTTGCTTGAACAACTCAAGCATGCGGTAACGAAGGCGTGATTCCAGCTTCGACATGACAATCTTCACCGGAATTTCATAGCCGACAATTTGCTTTGTCTTCGCCATTCGTCTCGCTCGAATAATATCCAGTGTTTCCGGCTTTAAAATTACTTCAATCTCCTTAATCGTCTGAATCGGATCACCATTGTCGTCCTGTACTGATAAATTACGGCCAATCAATTCGCGTTCCATTGATTACGCCACCTCCCAATCAATAAAGAATGCTTCTATTGCATCAAGCGGCTTCGCCAAAAGCTTGAAATAAGCGAAATCGAAGTCGCTTTCTTTCACCGGATGCTCCTCAAATTTATAATCTGTCGCAATTGCTTTTTGCTGCGCTCGGATTTTCAGATATTCTGTCACTGCGCCAATAAAGATGGCTCGGCCATCCGGATCGTTATCCAGCTGTGCCCGGTACCGTTTACCGACCGAATAAATGTCATTCAAAATTTGATCAATGGTCATCGATACACGGATTTTCCCAAAATCTTCTCTTTCACCTGAACCAAGCGTCGTCAACGTGTTTACCGCAGATTCGATAATATAGTCGTATCCGTCACGTGTCGCCATGAGCGTTCCTTCAGCCAGTCCCTTCATCACTTCACTATGACCCCAATCTACTTTGGCGAGCTTCAATGGAACCTTGATGCCAGTGAAGGACTTGTTAGCTGGTGTACCTGCTACGAGACCCGCTACCCAGGCTGCCCACTGAATGGAATTGTACTCTTCTCCATTCAAATGCTGTCCGGCGATGGAACTATTAATGATAAATCGGGCATTCAAGGCACGGGAACGCTCGTTATGCGCTTCAATGTCACCATCCTTCGCAGCATCCCCGGCTACAACGAGTTGCGCCAGCTTGCGTGCCTTACTGCGCCTGTCCAGCAGCCATTGCTTGCACGCCGCCTGAACAGCCGGGTCCGCAGATGGCAGATAAAACACGTCAAATTCAAGTCCATCTATACGGTTAAAAATACGGCTCCACTCGCCAGCGGTAATCGTCGCCGTTCCAGATGCTGCTCCAGTCAAGGCTGTATAAGCAATGTCTTCCAACGGGGTGCTTCCGTTGTTCTTGAATCGTACCATGCTAGATTTTTTAAGCTTTTCTTCCGCTTCATTCTTATCAGCTACAAGATAGGTCTCCGTATCATAAATCATCTTCGTATCGCGGATGATGATTTCTTTCTTTGTCGAATCGACAAGGCTTGGACGAATCATGTATTCGAAGTCTTCGCCACGTTTTCCCGGGTATTTGGCCTGTACAGTATAGCTGTCCGCTACTTCATGAACAGCAGCCTTTTCCTGCTCATTCGTTACGCGATAACCGACCACGGTAGCCCCGTTCTCGGCCGCTAGTTCAACCGTATCCACCAGCAATCCGGTTTCCAGCAAACGTTCGGCCGTGTCTGCCATATCTACCGCAAAATTTGGTTGCCCCCATTCCGCCTGGTATGGAACAAGTACGCGTCCTGTAGTCGGCAGAACCCGTGCTTTTGCTTTGGCTAGGAGATCCACATATGCTCCTGATCTAATCCGTTGAATTGACATTTTTATCCTCCTTTGGATGCAGGTAGGCATCCAGTTTTTGTTTTACTTCCTGCTTGGTTAGCTCTGCATTTGCTTCGCAATCAAAAAGAGCGCCGGCCATCTCAAAGCGTTCTGCTTTGAATACAGGCCATGCGCTCTCAATCCATTCGGATTTTTTTCGCTTATTTACTTCACTTTGAATGGATGCAGCCGGGGACTTTCGCACACGTTTCTCACTCATCTCTTCACCTCCTTTCCATTAAATTCGACATAGAAGTCATTAATTTTCATTCTATCTGTCGCAGTCGATTTAGGAACATGCAGCAAATAGGAATACTGAAACATCACCTCCATTCGATCACTCTTCTCCTGGGTTCGGGGTGGCTCAATTACCAGCATGGTTTTAAACTGCTTCGACGCTACGCAGTATCGTTGCTGACGCAAATACATGAAGAAGGGAGCCAAATCAAACGGTATCGGCTCCCCTCTCTCTTGTTCGTCAATCTGCTCATATTCATAGTGAAAAACCAGTCTCACGTCTTCTACAATACGAACTGATTGCCGTGTATACATTTTTTCAGATATAAGGTCAGCTTCGATAAAAGCGCTGGGCCGCATAAATTGACCGGTTTGCCACATATCCCTCTCCCAGCTAACAGGAAGGTTAGGATATATCCGGTTTATGATTTCGGCCCATACTCTCTTACCGATATCCATCATCCGAATCACCTCCCTTCGCTTATCTTTCCTTGCGTCCAGCATACCACGCCACAATTCCCTCTCACAAAAAATGCCCAAAGTGTAAAGCAATGTCTAAAATGTCAAACAGCTCACTCATGGGCACCCCCCTTGTCCTTTCCTTTACATCACAAAAAAAGCCTGCCATTATGCCGGCAGGCCTTCCCTCATCTCGTCTTCATACATATTCCACGCCAGGTTACGTATCATTGCTCGACGAATCGTATCCACTGTCTGACGACTCACACGAAGCTGCTGCGCAATTTCATACATCTTCATACCATCCAGCATCCCTTCCGCTACCACTCGCTCTCTCTCATCCTGTAGCGCAGCTACAGCGGCCTCCAGCTTCTTCACCTTACATTCATAACGCTTCATACGCTCCCAATTCCTTAAGAATTTCTTAGCTTCCCTAAACGTTACATCCGAATGTACGCCCTGTGCCTTTGGTAACGCTGCCTCTATGCCATATTGCGCTGTTCCTCCTTTAATCATGTCTTCCAGCAGCTCTCTTGGATATTGCTTATATTCATCCTCCCGGCTTTTTAAAGACGTAATACTTTCTACCATCCAGCGATAATCTCGCAAGTCCTGATCCACACGCTGTACAGCTTCTAGTGCAGGCTCCAAATCCGGGAACAATTGTTGTCCCTTCTGAACTTTCATCTGTGACGCTTCATACTCTTCCCACTGATGACAACCTTGTACCTTGCCAATATGTTCTCCATGAATCTGGCATCTTGTTGTTCTTCCCCAACCCGTTCCCGGACACTTCTCGCAAACTTCCTCTAACCATATTTGTTTATTCATAGTACTCCTCCTTTTATATAACGAATTCCGTTACCAAACAAACAGAAAACAACTTTGTTCATACGTAAGTTATTAAACGACTCTTCCCCCTCGAAATACATTTTGCTTTACAGAACAACTATTGTTTGTCCACGACATTATTTTAGATAATATTTCCAACTAACAACATCCGTTACTCACATATTAATAACGAAACCCGTTATAGTCAATAACCATTTCCGTTTTTTTCTCAATTTGCGTTATTTTTGTTTCCAAATCCGTTAGTTGTGATATATTTATATAGAGATGGAGGTGCGAGGATGATCGGGAGACGGATTAAAGAACAGCGTCAAAAGGTAAAATGGACCCAAAAAGAACTAGCGAAAAAGGTTAATGTTTCTCCTCAAGTCATATCAAACTGGGAAAGAGAATACACAACTCCCGACTCTACCCATATTGCGCTTCTTTCTAAAGCGATGCAGGTTTCTTCTGATTATCTTTTGGGTCATACAGACGATCCTTCATTTAAAACGGGAGCTACTGACGACTCCAATATAAATATTGCTTTCTATGACGGTTTAAAAGGTTTCGAAGATCTCGATCCGGAACAGCAACAGGTCATTATGGACACAGTTGAAGATATGGTTGCTCGCTTTAAAAAACGAAAACAAGAGCGACAAAATAAGAAAAATACATAACCAAGCGTGTTCAAAAAGGAGGACAAACAGAGCCTTAAGTTCAAGGCGGAGCAGCGGAGAGGCTTCGTAACTCTGTTTCCCGGACTTTTTGAATCTCCCCTAACCCTGCTTGGCGAACGAATCAGGCAGGGAATTATTATAAACATCCGAGAAAATTATTACATAAATGTATATGTATAGAAGGTTTTAAAGCTAAAGCTCAATTGAGCTTTTCTTTTTACACAAAAAAGGAACATACGTTTCCACCAAGGAGAAGCTTATGCTCAATTACTACAAGAAAACGGAAGTGGAATTATGTATCGAAAAGCTATATAAAGATGCCGGAATTTTATCTCCGTCCGATCTTTCATTGGAAAGGCTATGCAGCGTATTCAATATCGAAATCCAATATTGTGAAGATACACAATCAGCCATTTGGGATAATGAATTCGCCATGTTTTTTCTCAACCCGTACTCTTCTTTACAGGAACAAAGGGCGACATTCTTTCATGAGCTATGCCATCCACTGCGTCATGTAGGGGACCAACGCAGAAGACACCCGGCATTCCGCGGGCTTATCGAACTGCAAGAGGCGCAAGCAAGGAATTTTCAACCTTACGCGGCCATCCCGTTCTTTATGGTAGAGCAACTCGAATTACCTAAATGGGATAAAGAGATTGTCGGCCTGTTCGTCCAAAGATTTTCTACAACTTACTTTTTAGCGTATCGGCGCTGGGAGCAAATTAAACGACGAATTCTCCAGGGAATCTTTGATGAAAGAATTAAGTTTCATTTAGAAGTGAGAGAGCAAGCTTTTACGGAGCGGAAGAAAGGAGACGATACATTTTTTTATTAATAAAATAGAACAAACATTCATGTTGCTCACAATTTATTCACTTTATCCACAGACAGCCACTATGCCTGTAAGCATAAAAAGACGCCGGTTGCCTATCGAGCAACCTGACGTCGTAGCGTAGTTTACCTTTACTATATACATCTGATTTGATAAATCGATAAATTCTTGTGGTGAGAGGGAAGAAAAGAAAGAAGGGCGGTGGGGGAGAGCGGTCGGAAAAAGACACGTTTGCCTTTCTTCTGCTGGAGCGCAGGGCGCATCCAACCTTTTCTTTTTTCCGAATCGCCTACTTCCAACCACGCTACCCTGTCAAACTATCAAGTGTAATTTATATAGTTACACGCGATGCTTAGCTTTTTCTCGGATAGAAGAAATCGTAGATTGGACTGAAATACGCTCCGGATTGGTCATAATCTCGATAAGTGCAGGAGCATTCGAGGCCACAGCACGTGCCAGAGCTTCTTTAAAGTCTTCGTTTGTTTCGACTCTTACACTTTGCACGCCGAGTGCTGTTCCAAGTTCAGCGAAATTCACGCTTCCAAGATCGGTACCGATGACTCTTTCTGGATAATGTATTTCTTGGTGCATACGAATTGTACCGTACATGCTATTGTTAAAGACAAGCGCAATCACCGGAATGTTGTAACGAGCAGCCGTCTCCAGCTCCTGCACTGTCATCATAAATCCACCATCACCAGATAACGATACGACCGTTTTGCCTGGACTTGCCACTTTGGCGCCGATCGCTGCGGGAAGTCCATACCCCATCGCACCGGATGTCGGACCAATGTACGTTTTCGGACGATTGAAAGAGTAAAAGCTGTGCAGCCAGCCAGCAAAGTTGCCAGCATCATTCGTAATCATCGTATCTTCTGAGAGTACTTCCTGCATTATACGAATAATTTCTCGATTATCAACGGCGTATTCTTCTTTAGCTATCCCTTCTCCTGCAAGTTCATATGCTTCGCGTCGTTCTTTAGCCCATTCTTCCCACATGCATGTTACATTCATATCCAGCAGTGCTTCAAGCGCTTCTCTCGCATCCGCCACCACGCCAAGATCAGGACTGTATGACTTGCCGAGCGTAGCTGCATCAATATCGATGTGAATGAGTTTCGGATTTTGCGGGAAAATCCCGTAGTCTTGCGTCGTTACTTCAGACAGACGTGTGCCCACAACCAATACGACATCCGCCTGACCCAACGTATCAAGAATGGGAGAGAAAGTGCCCAATCCGGAATGACCGACATATAAACGATGGTTATTCGGGAAAATATCGTGACGACGGAACGCAGCCATGACCGGAATATTGAGTGCCTCAGCCAGCTTCAAGAGTGCCTGCTCACCATCTGCTGCAATAACACCACCGCCCCCCAAGATTAGCGGACGTTTAGCGTTAGCTAGAAGCTGTTCAATAGCTGCTACTTCACTGGCACCAGGGCGCGGCTTCGGCACTGGTGCAACCGGACCGAATGACATTTCCGCTTCGGCGACCAACACGTCTTCCGGAAGTGCTACAACTACCGGACCCGGACGACCACTTTTTGCAATACGGAATGCGCGCTGCACTAATTCTGGCATACGTTCCGCGTCTTTGATTTCAACTGTCCACTTGGCAATATGGCCGAAGAAGCGATCGAGCTCGACTTCCTGGAATCCTTCCCGCCCACGGAACTTACTATGCACTTGCCCCAAAAAGACAACCATCGGAGTGGAGTCCTGGTAAGCAGTATGAATACCGATGGCGAGATTCGCACCTCCAACTGCACGTGTGGCCATGGCTACACCTGGCTTCCGTGTTGCCTTTCCATATGCTTCCGCCATAAAGGAGGCTCCCCCTTCATGGCGTGTTGAGATTAACTGAATATCTCCAGACTCATAAATACTGTCCATCAACGGAAGGTAGCTTTCACCAGGGACACAAAATACATGCTCCACACCTTCCCGTTTCATGCATTCAACAATCGCCTGAGCCCCGTTCATTACTTTTTTCATTTTATCTTTCCTCCTATTCTTTTTTCTATTGAACATCTAGCGGCAAATAGCCAATTTTGTTTTCATGCGATTAGCCGCTTCTAAAAGCTTATTGGTTGGTACAGATAGAGAGATTCGGAAATATCCTTCGCCGTATTCACCAAAAGCCGTGCCAGGTGTGACAATGACCCCCGCTTCCTCAAGCACTTTAGAAGCGAATTCACCCGATGTGTAACCGTCTGGAACAGGAGCCCAGATGAAGAAGCTGCCCTTCGGAGCATCCGTATCAATACCGATATCCCGTAAAGCGGCAATCATGGCATCCTGACGTTCCTGATAAATAAGATTATATTCTTCTACACATCTCTGATCTGACAGCAGCGCAGTCGCTCCCGCCTTCTGGATAGGGAGGAATTGACTCGTATCCATATTGCTTTTAACGATAGAAAGTAGAGACAAGGCTGCTTTGTTTCCTGTTGCATATCCAAGGCGCCACCCTGTCATGTTATATGTTTTGGAAAGGGACCCGAATTCCACGGCGACTTCCCTCGCCCCTTCTACCTGCAAAATGCTCGGAGCTTTGTATCCATCGAACGTTACCATCTGATATGCTGCATCATGAGCAATGATAATACCGTTCTGCTTTGCAAATGTCACTGCTTCTCGAAAGAAGTGCCCATCGGCTACGGCTGCCGTCGGGTTGCCAGGATAATTCAAAAACATCAGCTTTGCTTTCTGCACAACATCCCTAGGAAGTGACGAGAAATCAGGCAAAAATCCGTTCTCCTTCAACAGCGGCATACTGTAAGGAACGCCATTTGCAAGATAAGTCGCTGCCTGGTATACAGGATATCCTGGATTAGGAATAAGCACGATGTCTCCCGGATCAATGACCGCGGAGATGAAATGTCCGATTCCTTCTTTTGAGCCGATAAGTGCAAGAACTTCACTTTCGGCGTCTAGGCTAACATCAAATCGTTTCTTATAAAAATGGGCGACAGCCTCCCGAAACTCACCACACCCGCTATACCCTGGGTATTTAAAGTTGTTCGGATCGTCCATTTCGGACTTGAGTCGTTCAACAATATGCTTCGGCGTTGGCAGATCCGGACATCCAATTCCTAAATCAATAACGTGAACACCTTGTTCTTCAAGCTCCCGCTTTTTTTTGTTGATTTCATGAAATAAGTAGGGAGGAATATTCTGAAGCCGCTGTGGTTTAACAACCATATTCATCGCCCTCCTGGTTACTTTTATTTCTATAAATGAAATAGTATTTCTTATATCGGACAAAAACGCGGCCGATTCTTAAAATATTTCCTTACAAGCCGTCCTAACAGGGGTCAGCTTGCATAGGATTCGCAAATAGAATCGACGTACACCAAAATTAATCAATCATACTATCAAAGATAGAGCATTATAGAAGTACCGGCATTTTATCTATATACATCTGATTTGATACATCGACAAATTCTTGTGGTGAGAGATAAGAAAAGAAGGAAGGGCGGTGGGCGNTATCTATATACATCTGATTTGATACATCGACAAATTCTTGTGGTGAGAGATAAGAAAAGAAGGAAGGGCGGTGGGCGTATCCAACCTCTTCTTTTTCCGAATCCCCTACTTCCAACCACGCTACCATGTCAAAATATTAACCGTAACTTATATAGAACCATAGCCTGCTCAATGGTATAACCAAAACGGTAAGGATTAGCTTCATCAAACCGTTTTCCTATAAGTTGCATACCTATGGGTAATCCCGAAGAAGAGAAACCGCAAGGCAATAATAAACTTGGAAACCCAGTTACATTCGTCGGGGCAGTCATCCGCTGGATAGCGGCTCGAACCCGTTCTTACTTATCATTTATTACCGCATATTCCTGTCCAATATTAGATGGAAGGATAGGAATAGTTGGTGTTACGATAACATCTACTTCATTCAACAAATCATTGAAGTGGCTGATGCTCTCAGTTTTAATATACAACGCTTTGGCGTAATGGTAACGATTTCGGCACCAAGAAAAAAATAATAATAGCAATACCTTTTATAACGGGCTCTATGCCATTAGGGGCAAATCCACCATTTAGAAAATAAATAGCTTCGCTTCCTTTTCATATATTGAAATGCCATTTTAATTTACATAGTATTATTATATAAATATTTTCGAAAATATCAACTATTTTTAGAATAGATTGATATTTGGAAATATAGAGGACTTATCTTAGGGAGCTGATGATCAAAATAGCTATCTTTTAATTTAGTTAAAAATAATAATCCTTTGTCAAAAAACATTCTAAGCACTTAAAGTGTTTGACATGAAATTCTTCTTATCGTAACATGATTTTTTAATTTAGACATTTAGTATCAAGGGTTTTGATTTAGTATATTAAAATAATTTAGATAATTAACAGGAGGAATCAGCATGATCGGCAGAACATTGGAAGAAGTAAGACAAGAAGGAAAAGAAGTACACACCGAAGAAGGGACCTATCCTTTATCAGAAGATTAATTTTGTATATAAAATAAATATAGGCACAGAGATATTTTATTAATAAAACAAAAAATACCTTTGTATTTTAAATCCAGATTGCCCTTTAACAACGAGGGCAATCTTTTTTTATTAAATGCCTGCTTCCGAATAGCCAAGTTCTTTGGAGATGTATGCGGCTGTATCTTTTGTTTTTTGCCGTACGATTTCCTCGAATTCGCGACTGATTCTTGTTGTGGGGCCGCTCACGCTCAGCGCTGCAACAACCTGTCTCGTATAATCACGTACCGGATAGGAAATACCAATCGTGTCCTTGTCTTGTTCCCCACGACTAATCGCGTAGCCTTCTTCTCTTATTTTTTGAATTTGTTGCCGTAATGTTTCCTTATTATCGACCGTGTTTTCTGTTAACTTTGCGAATGATAGTTTCTCGATAATAGCTTGTTGCTCCTCTTCAGGTAAATAAGCAAGCAATAGTTTTGGTCCGGAGCCGATATAGAGTTCAGAGTGCTTACCTACACGCGTGTGAAGACGGACTGCATGACTGCTTTCTACTTTTTCGATATATATAGCTTCATCCCCGTCCCGCACCACCAAATGTACTGCTTCATTGATATCCTCACAAAGCTCTTGCATCCAGGGTAGAGCGATGTTGCGTAGCTCAAGCTGTTCGGCTACAATGCCTCCCAATTCAAGCAGTTTTAGTCCTAGACGATACCGAACATCCTGGTCAGTATTTTTTATTTTTGACAAGAATCCACATGCTTCCAAAGAGGAAAGTAAACGGTATGCCGTTGGTCTTGGCATATCCGATTTGTTTGACAGTTCACTCAACGTCAATTCTTTTTGCTCACTTGAAAAAAAATCGAGTAATTTTAGCGCTTTTATTACACTTTGATTCATATACTCCCCTCCCAATAGTGCAACAATATTCATTACCTTGCATCAACGAATGCAAACAAGATTTTTCTATACATACTTTTGATACAATTATAGTTTATTTTTAGGTGCTTCAAATATATATTTTACCATTTCAAAATGTAAAACGCCTATTCAAAAACATTGTATTTTAAATGACATAAGGAAGAGACACGGCCGCCATTTTTCTGCCGGGATGCAGGGCGTATCCCCCCTCTTCTTTCTCTATTCCTCCTACTTCCAGCCACGCTACCCTATCAAAATATTAAGTGTAACTTATATAGTAGCCAACAAATCAGCCAGTATAAAAATGAAATACTCATTGCAATTCAAACCATTTCTGCAAGTAATCTGAGTCAATTGGCAAATAAATTACTAGATGAATTGAAACGTTTTAAATTAGAATAATATTTTCTACTAAAGCAAGAATATTTTGTGAAAAAACGCCCTTTTCGTCCATCTTACAAAGTGAACGGAAAGGGCGCTGCTGTCAAATCTTGTACACCATATGCTTAAAAACATTGGTTTTAAGTAGATGGCGGCCCCGAGAGGATTCGAACCTCCGACGCACGGTTTAGGAAACCGACGCTCTATCCTGCTGAGCTACGGAGCCATATATTTATATATTATATATATCTTTTCCCTGAATGACAAACCCTCGATTGCATTTTCTCTTTCCTTACTATTATATGCAGTTTTACATCGAATACAGCTATTTTATCTTCATTATTTCTATTTTGTACGAAAACACATACAGACGTTTCCCGGAAATTGCCCGGCAATCTCAGCAAAAAGATACGGAACAAAGAACGGGAAAAAAAGTAAAAAATTCTCTCTTATCCCCGATTGTTGTGCTTTATTGAAAAACGTACGTATCCATATCTGATATTTGTTATTATCTGTTTACGAGATGCGGTGAAAGCAGCCAGTATACATTACGCTTCTCCAACTAACTAACCACATGATATAGAAAAGGCGTACACAGATCATTCTGTCGTACGCCTTTTCATTTTATACAGAAAGTACTTACCTTACTTCGCGCTCTTCGGCGTAAGCTTTTCTAGACCACCCATGTATGGACGCAGTGGCTCCGGAATCAAGACGCTGCCGTCTTCCTGCTGGAAATTCTCCAGGATGGCTGCCATCGTACGTCCGATAGCAAGACCAGATCCATTCAACGTATGCACAAACTCCGGCTTTGATTTGCTGTCGCGACGGAAACGAATACCTGCACGACGCGCCTGGAAGTCTTCAAAGTTACTGCAGCTCGAAATCTCACGGTATGTGTCATAGCTCGGCAGCCATACTTCAATGTCGTATTTCTTCGCTGCCGTAAAGCCCAAATCACCTGTACACATGCTCATGACGCGGTACGGGAGATTCAATACTTGGAGAACTTTCTCCGCATTATTCACGAGGCTTTCCAATTCATCATAGGAAGTCTCTGGCTGTACGAACTTAACCATTTCTACTTTGTTAAACTGATGCTGACGAATCAAGCCGCGCGTGTCACGGCCAGCAGAACCAGCCTCAGAGCGGAAACAAGCACTATATGCCGCATAACGAATCGGTAACATATCCGCCAACAGGATTTCATCCCGATGGTAGTTCGTCACTGGTACTTCTGCGGTCGGAATAAGAAAATAATCCGTATCCTCCAGCTTGAACGCATCTTCCTCGAATTTTGGAAGTTGTCCGGTACCGGTCATGCTTTCGCGGTTCACAATGTATGGTGGCAGAATTTCTTCGTAACCGTGTTCGGTAGTATGAAGGTCCAGCATAAAGTTAATTAAGGCACGTTCCAGCCGTGCGCCCATTCCTTTATAAAAGACGAAACGGCTTCCGGTAACCTTCGCAGCTGCTTCAAAATCGAGAATACCAAGCTCAGCTGCTATATCCCAGTGCGGCTTCGGTTCAAAGGCAAACTGAGGCGTAGCTCCCCAATGGCGTACTGGTACATTGTCATCCTCCGTCATTCCCACCGGTACGCTTTCATGCGGTACGTTCGGGATGCCGAGCATGATTTGGGAGATTTCTTCTTCCAATACGCGGATTTGTTCGTCATATTCTTTAATTTTTGCCGATACTTCTTTCATTTCGGCAATCAAATTATCAGCATTTTGTTTTTCTTTTTTCAGGCGTGCGATCTCTTCGGAGACGACGTTGCGTTTGTTTTTCAACTGCTCGCTTTCAGCCAGCAGCGAACGGCGCTTTACGTCCAAGTCAGCGAATTTATCGATTTCGTTTAGTTTTTCTCCGCGCGTTTCGAGCGCTTTTTTAATCGCGTCGAAATCGGTGCGCAGGCGTTTGACGTCTAACATACATATCTCCTCCTGAATAAAGCTTAGAAAATAAAAAAATCCCCTCCCACCTAAGGGACGAGATTACCCGTGTTGCCACCCTACTTCGGCATATAAAGCTCATAGCTTCCATGCCCTTCGACACATGATAACGGATGTGTAACCGGACCGGCTTGTCGCCGACGGCTCCGAGACGGATTTCAGCGGCCTGTTCGTTCGGTTCGCACCCTCCACCGACTCTCTGGGCGTCCAGCTTCCGCTTACTTATTCTCATCATAGCCTTTATACACTGTAAAAAACTACACCTATACTTTACTATATCTCAAAATAATATGCAAAATTTATCTTTCGGTAATTTGCAGGAGACAGCAGTTTCCATTGTTTAGCGATTCCGGATATAAAAAGGGACGCCATAGGGGGCGTCCCTTCGCCTTACACTAGCTGAACAATCCTTTAATCATATTGCCCAAGCTGCTGAAAATATCTCCGATAAATCCAAAGAAGGAACGGAAAGCGAGGCGAATCCAGCCTGCCTCCTCTACTTCGTCTTTGGCTACCAATGTACCGCCCGCTTTCTGCTCGTCAATCGGACGAAGGAATTCGTCGGCTTTGCCGTTCGGTCCGACAATTTTAATCGTTCCAATTTCCTGCCCCTGTTTTATAGGAGCGGTAACCTGCTTCAACACCGCTTTCGGCTTGTAGGCCCCTTCTTCACCTGCTTTTACTGGGTAAAGTACGTCCTGACTCGCCAAAGCAACCACTTCTTTATCAGTTCCCTTGTCGACTTTAGCCATCTCACCGCCCGGCACTTGTGCACCTTTTTTGAGAAGCGGCTGCATCTTATAATTGTGGAAGCCATAATCAAGCATCTTGCTTGTCTCTGTGAAACGGCTCAAGAACGATTTAGCACCCATTACAACAGTAATGACACGAATACCGTTGCGTTCTCCCGTACCAGTAAAACAAAAACCGGCCGCGTTCGTATGACCTGTTTTCAAGCCGTCCACTCCCGCATACTGTTTCACAAGCCCCGGAAGCATCCAGTTCCAGTTATCCATTTTCAACGGACGAGAAGTTCCTTCGCGGAAGGTTTTGTGTGGGATTTTGGTTGTCTCTAATAATTCGGGATACCTTGTAAGTAATTCCTTAGCCAGAATAGCCGAGTCTCTGGCAGACATCATGTTTTCGCCGGTCGCCGATTCCGAAGCGAATTGCTTTAAGTCCGCAAGCGGAAGGCCGGTTGAAGTAGCAAAATACGTCTGCGTCATGCCAAACTCTTTTGCTGTTTTGTTCATCAGCTTTATAAATTCGCTTTCGGAACCCGCTACCGTCTTAGCAAGCATAACGGTGGCATCATTAGCCGAGTAAATAGCCATCGCATCATAAAGTTCTTTTACAGTATGTACTTCGTTCAGGGCAAGCAATACGCCTGATGTTTTCGACTTTCCAAGGAATGCACCATACTCATCAACGGTGACTTTCTGATCCCAGGATAGTTTTTTCTTCTTGATGGCATCCAACACAAGATATTCGGTCATCATCTTGGTCATGCTAGCCGGAGGAAAAGCCTGATTCTCATTGTATTTGTACAGGATTTTTCCCGTCTTCGCCTCAATCATAATGGCCGAATTCACGTCCAGATTAAGCACTGGAGCCGCTGCCTGGACTTGTCCAGTGTTTACCGTGAGAAGAATCGGTACAAAAAACACCAGAAACGCCAGTGCTAGCATAATCGGTTTCTTCATCTGTCTAACAAGTAGCGTTGACAACTCTCGCACCTCCACATGAATTACACAATACTCTTAATTCTACCATACAACACTAAAAAAGACAGGGTGTTTATTCCCTGTCTTCTTAACTATTTTCTTACAAAAATATTACGAAAGCGAATAGTTTGGAGCCTCTTTTGTAATATTTACATCATGTGGGTGGCTCTCTTTTAATCCGGCATTTGTAATACGGATGAATTGAGCATTGTTTTTTAGTTCTTCAATGCTGCCAGTTCCGCAATACCCCATGCCTGCGCGCAAGCCTCCAACTAGTTGATATACGGTATCCACCAGCGGTCCTTTATACGGTACGCGGCCCTCAATGCCCTCAGGAACCAATTTTTTGTCGTCCTCTTTCTCCTGGAAGTAACGGTCTTTACTACCTTCCTTCATTGCGCCAAGAGATCCCATGCCACGGTATACTTTGAAACGACGGCCTTGGTAAATTTCAGATTCTCCCGGGCTTTCTTCACATCCAGCGAACAGGCTTCCGATCATAACTACAGATGCACCTGCTCCGATGGCTTTGGCGATGTCGCCGGAATATTTTATTCCGCCGTCCGCAATAATCGGAATGTTGTATTCCCGTGCTACAGAAGCGCAGTCATAAATGGCCGTAATCTGAGGTACACCAATACCGGCAACAACACGTGTCGTACAAATCGATCCAGGTCCGATACCCACTTTAACAGCAGAAGCACCTGCTTCAATTAAGTCACGAGTCGCTTGTCCAGTAGCTACATTACCGGCCACAATGGTCAGGTCAGGATATTTTGCTCGTACTTCTTTTACCGTATCGATTACTCCTTTGGAATGACCATGTGCCGTGTCGATGACAAGGCAGTCGATTCCGGCTTTTACAAGGGCCTCAGTGCGTTCAAATGTATCTTTGGATACGCCGACAGCAGCGCCGCATAGAAGTCTTCCCTGGGCGTCCTTGGCAGCGTGAGGGAACTGGATGGCTTTCTCAATATCTTTAATTGTAATAAGGCCCTTCAATTCGTTGTTTTCATCGACGATTGGAAGTTTCTCGATTTTATGGCGCTGTAGGATTTCCTCTGCTTGTTTTAACGTTGTGCCTACCGGAGCAGTTACCAGTTCCTCTTTCGTCATCACTTCTGCAATCTGCACAGAATAGTCGTGAACGAAACGAAGATCGCGATTAGTAAGAATACCGACCAATTTATTTTTCTCATCAACGATTGGAACTCCGGAAATACGGAACTTGGCCATCAATTTTTCCGCATCTGATACCGGATGATGGGGCTGTAGAGAAAATGGGTTGGTAATAACACCGCTTTCGGAGCGTTTAACGCGATCAACTTCTTCCGCCTGTTGTTCCACTGACATATTCTTGTGAATAATTCCCATGCCTCCCTGACGTGCAATGGCAATGGCTAAGGCCGATTCGGTTACTGTGTCCATACCGGCGCTAATCAGCGGAATGTTCAACTTTACATTCTCACTCAACTGTGTGGAAACATTAACGTCACGCGGCAACACTTCAGATTTCCCCGGAATAAGCAATACATCGTCAAACGTCAAACCTTCTTTACTGAATTTATTTTCCCACACGAGAAATACCTTCCTTTTCTATTAGTTTGTTGGTCGTGTTTTGTTAGTCGTGTATTTATATTATCGAAAGTTTAACAAACCCCTTATTTTACTGTCAAGAACACTGTAATATAGTTCGGCTTTTCTGTAAACAATAACAGAAATTAAGCGTTTTCGTACCTGTATTTTCTATTTTCACGAATAATTAGAAGGGAAAAGGTGAAGGGCATGTATCAGGCGGTCCATACAATAATGTGTGAAAATCCGACGAAAAAAATGTGGGACAGCTACCTGTATTTCGAAAGTGAACCTACCACCAAAACATTCTTACAGCAAATATATGAAAAGCAAAGTATTCAGAAATCTAATGTGTATGCATTTCACAATGCCTCAAAGTTTATCTATTACATAAAGCAGGCCCGACAGTATTACTTCTCAGCTGCCAAAAGTGATATTCTTGTCCAGCCCTTGCTTCTGTATTACGGGATGGTAAGTCTTTTGAAAGCATATGTGCTTACGCGTGATCCCCAATATCCTTCAAACACACGGGTGCTGCAACATGGAGTAACAAGCCGTAAAATCAAAAGAAATTATTACTCGCTTGCTGAAGATGAAGTTCGTGTACAAAAAGAAGGACTTCTTCCATATCTTTATAGTTTTCTAAGCAAAGAACCGTTACATGAAAAGTATCGATTACAGGATTTGTTAGCCGTAATACCAGAGCTACAGGCAGCCTACCAACGGTTATATAAACAGACTTCCCTGACCTCAGTATCTCTTTCATCACATCGGAACTTTGAACGCTTATGCACAATCTTTTACCTTCCCGATTTTGTTCTCGATAACGCTCATTTGACATATGCATCATTTATCCATTATTTAAACCGCTACAATCAAGGAGAGGCTTATTTTGCAGCCTCTTCGCTTGAAGCTCCCCGTGGCATTATTCGGCTGGAATGGCACCATCCTGAGAAAATACATGTTACAGAAAGCGGTAATGGCTTTGAGAATATTTTATTCCTCCACGACTATAAAGGGAATTTTTTTTATAAAACACAAGCAGGCAAAAATCATACGATACCGGAAGTAGTCATTCATTACATGATTATGTACGTGCTAGGCATGCTTTGTCGATATGAAACAGAAAGATGGGGAGAAATCGTGTTCTCATTTATGTCTGAAGATATGTATATGATTCAAGAATTTTTGACGCTTTCTGCAAGGAAATTTCCAAACCTGGTATATGATTTACTTTTACAGGAAAGACATATTTTTTATACTGAATGATTTTTCATTATAATAAAACCAAAAACCCCCTCACCTGATTGCTCAGATAAGGGGGTTCATTTATTACACTCTGAAAACTGAATCAGAAGAACGTGCGCATGTGTTTGGTTAAGCCCTCGACCGATTAGTATTCGTCAGCTCCGCGTGTTGCCACTAATCTTTGCCGATACTACCTTCATTTCGGCAATCAAAGTATCAGCATTTTGTTTTCCTTTTTTCAGCCGAGCGAGAGCTTCGGAGACGACGTTGCGTTTGT
>NZ_LGUG01000005.1:98802-154514 GCF_001274715.1 Aneurinibacillus migulanus
CCTGGCGCCAAGGCATCCACCGTGTGCCCTTTGTAGCTTAACCATCAAAGGGTTATCACCTATTAATCAATTGGATCTTCCTAATTGCGCATTGTTCTTCTGTATCCAGTTTTCAAAGTGCAAAAGTAGGTTGTTTGTGTTTATTCTGTCTCTGTTATCCGTTGCATCGAAGCAGGCAAATCCCGTGCTTGTCGGTTTATCGGCGCGTTCAAAACATCTGGGCCTCTCAAAGAGGGAGACAGTTGAACGCATTTTCCCGAACACCTCCAACCACTTGGTAGCCGGATAAATGAGTCAGAAAAACAAGTCAACACTATGAAGTTTAACTAAAGAATGAAGCTTGATTTTTTCACAAGCGAAACAGCACGCAAAAAATATCAGTTCATTCCTGCCTGGCGACGTCCTACTCTCCCAGGGCGTTGCCACCCAAGTACCATCGGCGCTGAAGGACTTAACTTCTGTGTTCGGGATGGGAACAGGTGTGACCCCTTCGCCATCGCCACCAGCAATTTATTTTTCTCATCAACGATTGGAACTCCGGAAATACGGAACTTGGCCATCAATTTTTCCGCATCTGATACCGGATGATGGGGCTGTAGAGAAAATGGGTTGGTAATAACACCGCTTTCGGAGCGTTTAACGCGATCAACTTCTTCCGCCTGTTGTTCCACTGACATATTCTTGTGAATAATTCCCATGCCTCCCTGACGTGCAATGGCAATGGCTAAGGCCGATTCGGTTACTGTGTCCATACCGGCGCTAATCAGCGGAATGTTCAACTTTACATTCTCACTCAACTGTGTGGAAACATTAACGTCACGCGGCAACACTTCAGATTTCCCCGGAATAAGCAATACATCGTCAAACGTCAAACCTTCTTTACTGAATTTATTTTCCCACACGAGAAATACCTTCCTTTTCTATTAGTTTGTTGGTCGTGTTTTGTTAGTCGTGTATTTATATTATCGAAAGTTTAACAAACCCCTTATTTTACTGTCAAGAACACTGTAATATAGTTCGGCTTTTCTGTAAACAATAACAGAAATTAAGCGTTTTCGTACCTGTATTTTCTATTTTCACGAATAATTAGAAGGGAAAAGGTGAAGGGCATGTATCAGGCGGTCCATACAATAATGTGTGAAAATCCGACGAAAAAAATGTGGGACAGCTACCTGTATTTCGAAAGTGAACCTACCACCAAAACATTCTTACAGCAAATATATGAAAAGCAAAGTATTCAGAAATCTAATGTGTATGCATTTCACAATGCCTCAAAGTTTATCTATTACATAAAGCAGGCCCGACAGTATTACTTCTCAGCTGCCAAAAGTGATATTCTTGTCCAGCCCTTGCTTCTGTATTACGGGATGGTAAGTCTTTTGAAAGCATATGTGCTTACGCGTGATCCCCAATATCCTTCAAACACACGGGTGCTGCAACATGGAGTAACAAGCCGTAAAATCAAAAGAAATTATTACTCGCTTGCTGAAGATGAAGTTCGTGTACAAAAAGAAGGACTTCTTCCATATCTTTATAGTTTTCTAAGCAAAGAACCGTTACATGAAAAGTATCGATTACAGGATTTGTTAGCCGTAATACCAGAGCTACAGGCAGCCTACCAACGGTTATATAAACAGACTTCCCTGACCTCAGTATCTCTTTCATCACATCGGAACTTTGAACGCTTATGCACAATCTTTTACCTTCCCGATTTTGTTCTCGATAACGCTCATTTGACATATGCATCATTTATCCATTATTTAAACCGCTACAATCAAGGAGAGGCTTATTTTGCAGCCTCTTCGCTTGAAGCTCCCCGTGGCATTATTCGGCTGGAATGGCACCATCCTGAGAAAATACATGTTACAGAAAGCGGTAATGGCTTTGAGAATATTTTATTCCTCCACGACTATAAAGGGAATTTTTTTTATAAAACACAAGCAGGCAAAAATCATACGATACCGGAAGTAGTCATTCATTACATGATTATGTACGTGCTAGGCATGCTTTGTCGATATGAAACAGAAAGATGGGGAGAAATCGTGTTCTCATTTATGTCTGAAGATATGTATATGATTCAAGAATTTTTGACGCTTTCTGCAAGGAAATTTCCAAACCTGGTATATGATTTACTTTTACAGGAAAGACATATTTTTTATACTGAATGATTTTTCATTATAATAAAACCAAAAACCCCCTCACCTGATTGCTCAGATAAGGGGGTTCATTTATTACACTCTGAAAACTGAATCAGAAGAACGTGCGCATGTGTTTGGTTAAGCCCTCGACCGATTAGTATTCGTCAGCTCCGCGTGTTGCCACGCTTCCACCCCGAACCTATCTACCTCATCATCTTTAAGGGGTCTTACNTGAAGCTAGCTTACTTATTAAATCGAAAAGAAATCTTTTCGGGCCCCGCGAAAGTATTCGGCATTCGCTACAAAGCGACTCGTCACTTTCGTGGGTAATTTTTATATACTCGCACACATTCGAGTGTTACTGTTCAGTTTTCAAGGAACTTGTTTTCTTATGTTGCGCCGTGTTTCATCGGCGACTTTTATATCTTATTACATTTTAAAACTTATTGCAAGCTTTTTTTAAAAGTTTATTAAAACTTTCTTGTCGCTTTTACATTAAGTTAGCAGCGACAAAAACTAATATACTATTTTTTATGCAACTATGTCAACTGCTTTTTAAAAATAATATAGAGAAGACAGCGCATTGCTCATGCCGTCTTCTCTATTTATATCAATATTGTTCTTTCTTCTAAATAAACGTTATTATTCTTCTTCAGGTATTTCCGGCTCTTCAAGCATTTCGCTTTTTACTTCTTTAATTCCATCTTCCGTATCTTCAACTTCCTCCGATATTTCCACTTTAGCTACTGTAGCTACTTCTTCCTGTTCTCCAAGACGAATCAATTTTACACCTTGTGTATTCCGCCCCATAGAAGAAATATCGTTGACACACAGACGAATAATAATACCTGCTGATGTCACTAGCATTAAATCATTCTTCTCATTTACTACTTTCAATCCTACAATAACACCATTACGTTCTGTTAAATGGAGCGTCTTAATCCCTTTTCCACCACGTGTTTGGAAGCGATAGGAAGAAAGCGGCGTACGCTTACCATAACCAAACGATGTAACGATTAAAACATCCGCATCAGCCTCAGCGATATCCATATCAATAACTCGATCGTCATTGCTTAGATGAATGCCTTTTACCCCCGTAGCGGAACGTCCCATAATACGCACATCTTTTTCAGAGAAAAGAATGGACATTCCTTTCTCCGTTCCAATAATGATATTCTGGTCGCCATCCGTCAACCGGACGCTGATTAACTCATCATCTTCTCGCAAATTAATCGCAAAAAGGCCTATACGACGAATATTACTAAAAGAAGTAAGATCCGAACGTTTAACGATCCCCTGTTTGGTGGCAAAGAATAAATAATGATTATCTGTAAATTCTTTAATCGGGATTACCGTCTGGATGTACTCGCCCTGCTCGATTTGCAACAGATTGATAATTGGAATTCCTTTAGCGGTACGTCCTAACTCCGGAATTTCATATGCTTTTAAACGATACACTTTTCCTTTATTCGTAAAGAAAAGAAGATAGTGGTGGGAATTTGTAGTGATGAGATGTTGTGCAAAATCATCCTCATGCGCTCCCATTCCCTGTATTCCACGTCCACCCCGTTTCTGCGCGCGGTACGTGTCCACCGGTAAACGCTTAATGTAGCCACGATGAGTAAGAGAGATGACGACCTCTTCCTGCGGGATTAAGTCTTCATCTTCGATATTATTCATATCGACTGTAATTTCAGTACGACGCTCATCACCGTATTTTTCTCTGATTTCAGTCAGCTCTTCATTTATTATGGCCAAGATTTTATTCTCGTCACCAAGAATCGCCCTCAATTCCTCAATAAGCGAGGACAGCTCGTTATATTCATCGGTCAAACGTTCAATAGATAAACCTGTTAAAGCCTGCAGGCGCATATCAAGAATCGCGTTCGCCTGCTCCAGCGTGAAACCAAGCGGGACTTCTCGTCCTTTCATCGCAAACGAATCAGCCATTAAGAAACCACGTGCTTCTTCCCGGTCGGAAGCAGAACGGATTGGACCTTCGCGGTCAACTAAGTCATCCACAATATCGATGGCTTTCAGTAAACCTTCTACAATGTGAATTCTCGCTTCCGCTTTTCGCAGATCATATTCCGTCCGACGGCGAATAATTTCTTTCTGGTGTTCCAGATAATAATAAAGCATTTGTTTCAGGTTTAGTATGCGTGGTTCATTGTTTACTAATGCGAGCATATTAATCCCAAAGCTTGTCTGCATAGCGGTATGTTTATATAAATTGTTGAGTACAATCTGCGGATTCACATCCCGACGCAGATCAATTACAATGCGCATCCCGTTGCGATCAGATTCATCACGCAAATCAGTAATACCTTCCAATTTTTTCTCACGTACCAGCTCAGCAATTTTTTCAATTAGACGCGCTTTATTCACTTGATACGGTATTTCAGATACAATAATTCTAACTTTATTTCCATTTTCTTCGATTTCAGCTTTTGCACGAATAATGACGGAGCCTCGTCCCGTTTCATAAGCTCTGCGAATACCGCCTCGTCCCATAATCAAAGCGCCTGTCGGAAAATCAGGTCCAGTGATTAGTTCCATTAAGTCCCGGTTCGAACAATCAGGGTTTTCAATCAAATGCAGGACCCCGTTAATTACTTCCGTAAGATTATGGGGAGGAATATTCGTCGCCATCCCAACCGCAATACCTGCTGCGCCGTTTACGAGAAGATGTGGAAGACGCGCTGGCATAACTAGCGGTTCCTGCTCATTACCGTCATAGTTCGGACCGAAGTCAATCGTATCTTTTCCAATGTCCCGCATCAATTCGGTCGCGATTTTTGACATCCGTGCTTCTGTATAACGCATAGCTGCTGCCGAATCGCCGTCTACCGATCCGAAGTTACCATGTCCATCCACCAACGGATAGCGATAGGAGAAATCCTGCGCCATCCGAACCATCGTTTCATATACTGCCGCGTCGCCGTGTGGATGATATTTACCGATGACATCCCCTACGATACGCGCCGATTTCTTATACGGCTTATCCGGGGTTACACCCATCTCGTTCATCGCAAACAAAATCCGACGATGAACAGGCTTCAGACCATCACGAACATCTGGAAGAGCGCGGCTTACAATTACGCTCATCGCATATTCGAGAAATGACTCGCGCATCTCCTGGTTTATATTAATATCGATAACATTAGATTGTTGCTCGGCCATTAAACTACCTCCGTCGTTCAACGTTTATTAGGCCCACTCACGACAGGTCGCAATCTTTTTGCCCATAAGTTTTATTATACCATTTATCTCCGATTACGGACAAAAATAAGCCCTCTTACGAGAGAAGAAGGCCTATTTTTTATTAAATATCGAGGTTTCGTACTTTTTTCGCGTTTTCCTGAATGAAATCGCGTCGTGGTTCGACTCTTTCTCCCATCAGCATCTCAAAAATTTCATCCGCTTGCATCGCATCCTGTAGTGCTACACGAAGTAGTGTGCGGCTTTCCGGATCCATCGTCGTCTCCCATAGTTGCTCCGGATTCATCTCGCCCAAACCTTTATACCGTTGAATATTCGGCTCTGGACGCGCAGGGGACTCTGCGCGGATTTTGTTCAATTCATCATCGTTATACGCATAGCGTACTACTCTACCCTGCTGGAATTTATACAATGGTGGCTGCGCTATATATACATAACCATTTTCCACAAGGGGTCGCATATACCGGTAGAAGAAAGTAAGAAGCAGCGTACGAATATGCGCGCCATCTACGTCAGCATCTGTCATAATAATAATCTGATGATATCGTGCCTTGGAGATGTCGAAATCTTCTCCAATACCCGTACCAAGTGCGGTAATAATAGCTCTAATTTCCGCATTGGACAGAATCTTATCCAATCGCGCTTTTTCCACGTTTAGAATCTTACCTTTAAGCGGCAGAATAGCCTGGAATTTGCGATCCCGCCCCTGTTTGGCTGAACCGCCGGCGGAGTCACCCTCAACGATATACAATTCGCTGATAGACGCATCCCGACTGGAGCAGTCGGCCAATTTACCCGGCAAAGAACTGAACTCCAACGCATTTTTTCGGCGAGTTAGCTCCCTGGCTTTCCGGGCAGCTTCCCGGGCCCTGGACGCCATTAAGGACTTCTCTACGATCCGCTTCGCTTCTTGTGGATGCTCCTCTAAGTAAATAAAAAAGTTTTCAGCAAACAAAGATTCCGTTATGCCTCGCGCTTCACTATTCCCGAGCTTTGTTTTTGTCTGCCCTTCAAATTGAGGGTCAGGAATTTTCACGCTAATAATCGCAGTCAATCCTTCTCGCACATCATCGCCCGTCAGATTGTCGTCTTTTTCTTTCAAGAGATTGTGCTTACGAGCATAATCGTTAATAACACGGGTTAGTGCGCTTTTGAAACCAGATTCGTGCGTACCGCCTTCATGCGTATGGATATTGTTCGCATACGAATAAATATTGCTTGCGAATGAATCATTATACTGAAGAGCGATTTCTACCATCAATCCGTCTTTTTCCCCTTCAAGGAAAATCGGAGGTTCATGCAATTTTTCTTTATTTTTATTTAAATACTCGACAAAAGAGAGAATACCGCCTTCGTAATGGAATTCCTCTTCTTTACCTATCCGTTCATCATGAAGGGTAATTCGTACACCACGGTTCAAAAAAGAGAGCTCACGTAGACGTTTTTGTAGTATTTCATAATCATACACAGTCGTTTCTGTAAAAATTTCCGGATCAGGCATAAAAGTAACTTTTGTTCCGGTATCTTCCGCTTCACCTACGACCGTTAATTCATCAATAGGTCCACCTATCTCAAAATGCTGGACATACCGTTTCCCATTCCGCTTTACTTCAATGGCAAGCTCTTTGGAGAGAGCATTTACTACCGATACACCTACACCATGCAAGCCACCAGATACTTTATATCCTTCCCCGCCAAATTTACCGCCAGCATGCAAAACGGTGAGAACGGTTTCTACTGTTGATTTCCCGGTTTTCTCATTGATCTCGGGTGGAATACCACGTCCATTATCAGTCACAGTGATGCTGTTATCTTCGTGCACATAAACGTGTATATTATCACAGTAACCTGCAAGAGCTTCATCGATACTGTTGTCAACAACTTCCCACACAAGATGGTGCAAACCACGACTGCTTGTGGAACCGATATACATACCCGGACGCTTCCGTACCGCCTCTAGACCTTCGAGGACCTGAATTTGGCTTGCTCCATAATTGTTTTGTGTATTTTCTGCCATATAAGCCTCACCTGCTTTCCAAGAAATTAGCACGACGCTTTAACGTCAGCGATGAAATCGGGGAACAGTATATTTTGTCTGCCGTCACTACGTATGATTTCGTTTGCTCACTATCCAACATAACCATACGACCGCCCTCCTCTGCCTTCTGCAGAAATTGCCGGGTAATTTTAGAGGATTGCTTCATGTGAAAATCCAAGATTGTGATGACGTCTTTGGCCCGCACAACCATTTCGCCGCCCAAATGAATAAACATGTTCGTCCTCCTTATATGTCCCGTGTAATGGTTCCTTGCTTTACCCGGTAAATAGAGGCCTGCTGCAACGTCTGATGGTACAGGCCTTCTACCCCTGTCGTTGTAACAAACGTTTGGACTCGGTCTTTAATATTCTGCAAAAGATGCGATTGCCGATTAGCGTCCAACTCAGACAGCACATCATCGAGGAGAAGCAGAGGATATTCCCCCACTTCCTGATGGATCAGTTCGATTTCTGCCAATTTTAACGAGAGGGCGGTTGTACGCTGCTGTCCCTGTGATCCATACTGATGTACGCTTGTACCGTTAATGAAGAAGTGAATGTCATCCCGATGTGGTCCTGCCAGGCTGGTGCCGCGAGCGATTTCGCGGTCTTTGATGGAGTTAAGATGACGATAGGCAGCCTCTTCCGCTTCACTCTCCGACATCTCCGCCGTAACAGGCAGCGTACTTTCATAGGAGAGAGTCAGCGTCTCTCTTCCCTCAGTAATCTGCGCGTGAATTTCTTGGCCCCATTCTTCCAGTTTATCCATAAAAATAAATCGTTTGTGCAGCACTTTGGCCGCCAGCTGGGCCAGTTGTACGTTGTAAATATCCAGCATATCGCCAAACGGCCTGCCTATCTGCAGCTCTTTCATTGCTTGATTACGCTGGTGAACCAACTTCTGATACTGCAGAATATGATACAGGTAAGACTTGGATACTTGACCGATTTCCATATCAAGAAAACGTCGTCGAACATTTGGACTGCCCTTTACGATGCTCAAATCTTCCGGAGCAAACATGACAACATTCATCGCACCAATATAATCGCTTAATCTTCGCTGCTCCAATTGATTAACTTTGGCTCTCTTCCCTTTGGAAGTCAACTGGATATCCAGGTTTATAGGGCCAATCCGTCGGTCTACCCGGCAGGATAGGCGGGCAAACGGAGCGTCCCACTGAATAAGCTCCTTATCTTTGCTTGTTCTATGCGATTTGGCCATCGCAAGCACATAAATAGACTCCAGCATGTTGGTTTTTCCCTGTGCATTTGGGCCGACGAAAAGTACGATTGGAGCGTCGAAATGTACGTGGACATGGTCGAAGTTTCTATATTGTGTTAGTTCCAATTCTTTTAGTATCAAACCGTTTTCCCTCCCGGCCCCTACGCTATTCTATATAAATCAAGCATACCGGTGGTTACTCTTCGGCTTGATGCGAGACTTCATACATGCCGAATCCTTCTACGTACACCACATCTCCATTATACAACTTTTTGCCCCGACGATTCTCTGCTTCCCCATTTACTTCGATATATGTTTCAGCAAGGAAGAACTTCGCCTGTCCGCCTGTATCAATAATCTCGGCTAATTTTAGAAATTGTCCGAGGGGAATATATTCAGTCATAATCGTAACTTGCCGTTTGTTCATAAGTAATAACCCGCTCTCTACTGATTTGTTCTGACAGGCAGAATAAGATGGAGAATCCAGTCATGTTCCGTCGGACGAATAATAAATGGACTCATAGCTCCGGTAAATTCGACACGAATCTCACCGCTGTCTACTGCCCTCAGCGCATCAATCATGTACTTCGCGTTAAATGAAATCTTTACGTCCTCTCCGTCTACAGAAGAAGGAACGACCTCCTCCGTCACTTTACCGACTTCTGGCGTATTAGACGAGAGCTCTACCACGCCATCAGGGCGGGTAAATAAACGAACAACATTGTTTTTTCCATCTCTTGCTAACAAGCTTGCCCGTTCAATCGCTCCAAGAAACTCTTTGGTCGATAAAATTATTTCTGTTTTCATATTTTGTGGAATGATGCGACTTGTATCCGGGTATGTGCCATCTAAAATGCGAGAGTAAAAAAGCACATAACTCACCTTTACAAGAATCTGATTGTCTGTAATAACAAGATCCACCAACTGGTCATCGTCCGGCAAAATTTTGCTTAGTTCAATCAGACTTTTACCTGGAATAATAATATTGTCAAAGCTTAATTCTGATGTGGATTCAACCGTCGCTTTTCTTGTGGTTAGACGATGGCTATCCGTCGCTACAAAAGAAAGAATTCCTTCCGACAAGTTCCACATGACACCTGTCAAAATCGGACGTGTCTCGGTGGTAGCCACCGCAAAAACAGTTTGACGAATCATCGTCTTGAGTAAGTCAGCAGGAAGGCTTAGCACCTTGTCCTCTTCTATCTGCGGCAGGCGTGGATAATCTTCAGCATTCATGCCATTCAAATTGAACTCTGAGCGGCCGGAAGAAATGGTTGTAACAAAACGGTCGTTTACAGATATCGTTACTTGTTCACCCGGCAATTTCCGCACAATTTCCCCAAAAAAGCGGGATGGAAGCACGATGCTGCCCGGCGTTATGTTCTCAATCCATTGATGGTCACCGGATTCCATCGGAATGTATTGCTCAATAGAGACATCCGAATCACTTGCAGTTAGCGTAACACCGTCCTCATGTGCAACGATTTTAATACCGGTAAGAATCGGAATTGTTGTTCTGGATGATACAGCTTTGCTCACTGTATTAATCGCATTTGTCAGTTGGTCTCTTTGAATCGTGAACTCCATTGTGTCCCCCTCTAGGAATTTTACTTGTCATTTTATCATATACTTATAATTTATTCTTTTTTTAAAACATAGTAATAGTAATAGGGCCGGTGGATATGTGAATAAGTTATATGAGAAAAGAAATATAGCCTATACACATGTGGATAACTTTGTGTACAGGCTATGTTGATTATTCACATTTATGCACAGGTTCAACTTGAAAATTAACGTCCGTTTTTGATTGTATCGATAAGTTCCTGAACGGTGGCTTGCATCTGGCGATCACTTTGCAAGATTTGTGTAATTTTTTCATGCGCATGAATCACTGTTGTATGATCGCGTCCTCCGAACTCTTCCCCGATTTTCGGAAGAGAGTAATCAGTAAGCTCTCGTGACAAGTACATGGCGATTTGCCGTGGGAATGCGACCGATTTCGTACGTTTCTTCGCTTTAAAATCCTCCATCTTAAGATCGAAGTATTCTCCCACCACTTGTTGAATGACAGCGATATTAATAATGCGCGGTTTATTGGAAGGAATAATGTCTTTTAATGCTTCCATGGCTAATTCCGTATCGATGTCTCGGTTAATTAAAGAAGAATAAGCAACGACACGAATCAACGCGCCTTCCAGTTCGCGAATATTCGTATCGATTTGATTAGCTATATACACCATGACTTCATTAGGGATTTCCAGGTTTTCTGCTTTCGCCTTTTTACGTAAAATTGCAATTCGCGTTTCCAAATCTGGTGGCTGGATATCGGTAATTAGTCCCCATTCGAAACGGGAGCGTAACCGGTCTTCCAGCGTCGGAATTTCCTTTGGCGGCCGGTCGCTTGAAATGACGATTTGTTTGCTTTCTTCATGTAGCGCGTTAAACGTATGGAAGAATTCCTCCTGGGTTTGCTCTTTACCCGCCAGAAATTGAATATCATCAATTAGCAGAATATCGACATTGCGATATTTGTTGCGAAAATTAACGGTTTGGTTGTCCCGAATGGAGTTGATGAATTCATTGGTGAACTTCTCAGAAGAAAGATAGACGACACGTGCGTTTGGTTTCTGTTCCAAAACGTAGTGGCCAATCCCATGCATAAGGTGCGTTTTACCGAGCCCTACGCCTCCATAAATAAAGAGCGGATTGTAAGCCTTTGCAGGCGCTTCGGCGACTGCAAGGGAGGCTGCATGCGCAAAACGATTACCAGCTCCGATGACGAATGTGTCGAATGTATACTTCGCATTCAGCATGGTCTGCGGGTAATCGTCGTGTGAGTTGTTGCGGTTTCCTTTTGATGACGGAACTGAGTCGATATCGGTCTCGCTTTGCTGGGAGTTTGAGGTGGGAATCACAAACTTAATTGTAATAACTTTGCCGGTTACCTCATACAATGTTTCAGAAATGAGTTCAGAATATCTGGATTCCAGCCAATCCCGGGTAAATTCGTTGGGAGCCGTAATCAAAAGTGTACTGTCGTCAAGCGACGAGGCTTTCGTCGATTTTAGCCAGGTTTCAAAGCTGGGCTTGCTAATGCGGGTTTGTATATGTGAGAGTGTTGTGTCCCAAAGTTCTTTCACGTTGGTAACCATGTGTCTCCTCCCTTCTCCTTCCCATATTCGGTCTTCCGACATGTCATTATGTTTGCCGGATTCTCTCTTTTTTAAAGAAGAAGTATGTGCTGCGTAGTGGGCGGCAAGCCAAATCGCTGTGGATAACAGGTTTCTAATTTTCCTGAGAAAATAGAAGGCTTTGCCGCGAATTTCAACAAAATCCCCAATGTTGTGGATTGGTTGTCCACATACGGTTAAAAATGTCCACAGTTTTATCCACATGCTGTGGATAATTAACTTATGCCCGTGTAGTTATCCACCGGTTAAAACAAAATTATGATAGCAGATAAAGCTTCTAACCGCAACGATTTTTTCTTACTTATCCACAAACTCTACAAGTTGTGTATGAAAGATATTCACACCACTAGATTTTGTGAATAACCAGCGGGGGAAATTGTAGATAATTAAATTCGGGAAATAATTTTATACACAGATGATTTGGGAAATAAAAAAATGTGGATAATAAAGTTCAACTTGACAGTTCGTTGGGGAGATATATATAATAATCTAGACTGTCTATAATGTGATAATTTTGGATGGAACCTTCCCAAGGAGGTGGATATAATGAAACCGACTTTTAACCCGAACAATCGTAAGCGTAAAAAAGTTCATGGCTTCCGCGCTCGTATGAGCACAAAGAACGGCCGCAAAGTTCTTGCGAACCGTCGCAGAAAAGGAAGAAAAGTATTGTCAGCATAAGGCCACTCTTACAGTGGCCTTTTCTACCGTTTTATTGGAACATAAAGAGGAAAGAACAGCAGCAGTAAGGAGTGTGTCCCTTGTATCGCAAAAATCGTTTGCGAAAAAATGAGGAATTCCAGATTGTATTCAAACAGGGCACTTCCGTTGCGAACCGCCAGTTCGTCATCTATTCCTTAAAGAAAGAAGGGCAGGAAGACTTCCGACTAGGGGTCTCCGTCAGTAAAAAGATGGGGAACGCGGTAACTCGCAATCGGTTGCGGCGTACCATTAAGGAAGCCATTCGTTTGCGTGCGGACGAAATTAAGCAGGATCTCGATTTTATCGTGATCTGCCGCCTGCCGGCTGTGGAGCTGGAGTTTCATCAATTTAAAGAAAGCCTGTATCACTGCATGAGAAAAGCCCAAGTATTTAAAGGAATGAAAAAGGGGAAAAACACATCTTCATAACGCTTGTTCAGAAAGTTTTCATTTTTTCTGTCCGTTCAGTATACTGGATGAAAATACATACGTTGCAAGGAGGAATTTTCTTGCTTCCCAAGCGATTGAAAATAGCGTTGCTTTTTGCTTTAATCGCTATATTTTCCGCAGGATGTACTGCCGCTAATCCTAACAATCCGCTGCCGATTAATCCGGAGGGCGGAATTTGGGACAAGTTTTTCGTGTATCCACTTTCCTGGATGCTGCAAAAATCAGCGGAGTTTGCCGGCGGGAGCTATGGCATTGCGATTTTGATTGTAACCGTTCTCGTTCGTCTAGCAATTTTACCATTAATGGTAAAACAAATGAAAAGTAGCAAGAAGATGCAGGAGCTACAGCCTGAGATGATGAAGCTGCGCGATAAGTATAAGAGTGATCCGCAACGTTATCAGCAGGAGATGATTAAGCTTTATCAAGTGCATCAGATTAATCCACTTTCCGGCTGTCTGCCAATTTTAATCCAGATGCCGATCCTGCTTGCTTTTTATCATGCGATTATTCGTACAGGCGAGATTCGGTCCCACGATTTTCTGTGGCTGCAGCTAGGCGCCAAAGATCCATTCTTTATTCTGCCTGTTCTTGCGGCTGCGACGACGTATTTGCAACAATGGATGATGATGCGGAATAGCCCGGCAACTGCCGAGAATCCGCAAATGAAGATGATGCTTTACCTTATGCCGGTAATGATTCTGGTCATTTCCGTTACGCTTCCGTCAGCCCTGTCTCTATACTGGGTATACGGAAACATTTTTACAATTGTTCAAACGTATTTCCTTTATCGAAATACTGCCCCTGTTGGTAGTACGACTCCTAAACCTAAAGGAGGAAAGACCAAGTGAAAAAGGTGACGGCGACGGGAAAAACGGTAGAAGATGCGATTCAGTCGGCTTTGCAACAGCTGCAGTCGACGCGTGATATGGTAACATATCATGTGCTTGAAGAACCGAGTAAGGGATTCTTCGGTTTAATTGGCGTCCGCGATGCAAAAGTGGAAGTCATTCTGCAGGATAAGCCGGCGGATAATGAAGATATGGCTGTCGTACAAGAATCGTCTGCAAGTGAACCTGTGCCTGAACCTGAACTAGCAACAGCTGTTTCTTTACCGGAAGAAGAAACGGAAGATCTGCTGATTCGAGCAGCGAAGGTGGATGCAATCCGTCAAGGTAAGGCATTTCTTGAAGAAGTTCTTGCTACGATGGGCCTCGATATAGAGGTGGAGGAGCAAACCCAGGATGGCAATCCGGTATTCATCATTAATGGATCCGGTCTCGGCCTTATTATTGGCCGTCGTGGTCAAACGCTCGATTCGCTTCAATATCTCGTAAATGTCGTGGCCAATCGGCATGCGGATAAGCGGGTGCGGATTGTGCTTGACGCTGAGAATTACCGGGCAAAGCGAAAGGAAGCGTTAGGGCAACTGGCTGACAGAATGGCAAGTCAGGTTGCACGGACGCGCAAGCCGGTTCGATTAGAACCGATGAATCCGGCGGAAAGAAAAGTTATCCACAGTCGTTTGCAAAAACATCCGAAAGTGGAAACGTTTAGCGAAGGAACAGAACCATATCGTCGGGTGGTTATTGCAATAAAGAAGTAAAAATAGAAAGAACTGTAGTGGAGAAATTCCCTACAGTTCTTTTTTTGTGGATAAATTATAGAAAGGGAGCGAGGCACTGCATTTCCTATATTCTCAAATGTCCACAGAGTATGGTATTCTATACATTTAGGGAAAGCTTTAAAAAAACCTGCCTTTTGTGTGGTGATATAAAAATGGATTTTGATACAATTGCAGCGGTTGCTACGCCGCTTGGTGAAGGCGGCATTGCTATTATTCGTGTTAGCGGACCTAGCGCAATCGAATCTGTGGATAAAATATTCAAAGGTCGTCAGCGGTTATCCACTGTGGATACTCATACGATACACTACGGCCACCTTGTGGATGAGAACGGCGATGTATTGGAAGAAGTAATGACAACTGTTATGAAGGCGCCACGAACGTTTACGCGAGAAGATGTTGTCGAAGTGAATTGTCATGGCGGTATTGTCTCGGTAAAGCGCGTGTTGGATTTAATTCTAGAACAAGGCGTACGTATGGCGGAGCCGGGCGAGTTTACGAAACGAGCATTTCTGAACGGGCGTATTGATTTATCGCAAGCGGAAGCCGTGATTGATTTGATTCGCGCTAAGACAGATCGGGCGATGAAAGTGGCAGTCAATCAGGTGCAAGGTAAATTGTCAAACCTTATCGGCAAGCTGCGTCATCAGCTGATTGAATTAATGGCCCATATCGAAGTGACCATTGATTATCCTGAGCATGATGTCGATGATGTGACGCGAAATTTGTTGTCTGAGAAAAGTCGTTGGGTGCAGGATGAGATTGCAAAAATGCTGCGTACGGCTAAGCAGGGGAAAATCTTGCGTGAAGGAATTTCTACTGTGATTGTTGGCCGACCGAATGTAGGAAAATCATCTCTTTTAAACAGCTTATTGCAAGAAGTGAAGGCAATTGTTACGGATATTCCAGGAACGACACGTGACATTATTGAAGAATATGTGAATGTACGTGGTGTTCCACTTCGTCTGGTTGATACGGCAGGCATTCGTGATACGGAAGATATTGTCGAACGTATCGGGGTAGAACGTTCCCGTGAGATGCTGAGCAAAGCTGATTTAGTGCTTCTTGTACTCAACTTTGGAGAAGAATTGACGGACGAAGACCGTAAATTGCTTGCGGTAGTACGCCCTATGAATGCGATTGTTATCGTTAATAAAACAGACCTACCGCAGCAAATCGATTTAGATGAAGTGCGTGGGCTGGCAGGCGATTTGCCATTGGTGACAATTTCTGTCAAAGAAGAGAAGGGGATTGAGCGGCTTGAAGAAGCGATTGCTTCTTTATTCTTTGCTGGTTCGGTTCAGAGTGATGATTTGACATATGTAAGCAACGCCCGTCATATTCAGCTACTAAATGAAGCACATAAAACAATAGGGGAAGCAATCGAAGCAGTAGAGAGCGGATTGCCTGTTGATATGGTAGCATTTGATATTCGCCGTACATGGGAATTGCTTGGCGAAGTTATTGGAGATGCGGTGAGCGATGATTTAATCGATCAGATTTTTTCTCAGTTCTGTCTTGGAAAATAAGCAAAGAATACGCGAAGGTTCGCGTAGAGGAGGAAGTACAAACAAATGGGATACCAGGCAGGTTCATTTGACGTAATTGTAGTCGGCGCCGGTCACGCGGGTGCGGAAGCAGCGCTTGCAGCAGCTCGAATGGGATGTTCAACGCTGCTCTTAACAATAAATCTTGATATGATCGCCTACATGCCATGCAATCCGTCCATCGGCGGTCCAGCCAAAGGCCATGTGGTACGGGAAATCGATGCGTTAGGCGGCGAGATGGGCAAAAATATCGACAAAACATACATTCAGATGCGGATGCTGAACACAGGGAAAGGGCCGGCTGTACATGCGCTTCGCGCTCAGGCAGATAAATTTTTGTATCAGCATACGATGAAACAAACGATCGAGAACACAGAAAACTTGACGCTCCGCCAAGGAGTAGTTGAACGCTTAATTGTGGAAGACGGTGTATGTAAAGGTGTAATCGCAAAAACAGGAGCAGAATACGAAGCGAAAGCAGTTGTTCTGACAACGGGAACGTATCTGCGTGGCAAAATCATTATCGGTGACTTGCAATATGAAAGCGGTCCGAACAACATGCAGCCTTCTATAGAGCTGTCACACCACCTGAAGGAGCTGGGATTTGAACTCGTTCGGTTCAAAACAGGTACACCACCACGAGTGCATAACAGTTCGATTGATTACAGCAAAACGGAAATTCAGCCAGGTGATGATGTTCCGCGAGCGTTTTCCTATGAGACGACAGAGTTTTTGACGGAAGAACAGCTCCCTTGCTGGTTGACGTATACGAATGAAAAAACGCATGAAATTATCAACAGCAATCTGCACCGTGCTCCGATGTTTTCCGGAACTATCAAAGGAACGGGTCCGCGTTACTGTCCATCAATCGAAGATAAAATTGTACGTTTTAACGACAAGCCGCGCCACCAGATTTTCCTGGAGCCTGAAGGACGCAACACAGAGGAAGTATATGTCCAGGGGTTATCAACCAGTATGCCAGAGGAAGTACAACACCAGATTTTAAAAACGATCGATGGTCTTGAGAACGTGAAAATGATGCGCGCCGGCTATGCGATAGAATATGATGCAATGGTACCGAGCCAGTTATGGCCGACACTGGAGACGAAGCGTGTACAAGGTTTGTATACAGCCGGACAATTAAATGGAACCTCTGGCTATGAGGAAGCAGCTGGACAGGGAATTATGGCGGGGATTAATGCTGCCTTGAAAACCCAAGGTAAAGATTCCTTGATTCTTGATCGCTCACAGGCGTATATCGGAGTCATGATCGATGATCTGGTGACAAAAGGGACAACTGAGCCGTATCGTCTGCTTACATCCCGTGCCGAATACCGTTTGCTACTGCGACATGATAATGCCGATATGCGTCTGACGGAGATCGGTCATCAAATTGGTTTAATCCGTGAGGAAAGATACCAGCGTTTTCTACAGAAAAAAGAGGCTATTGAGGTAGAAAAAGAGCGTTTACGGACGGTGAAAGTAGGTCCGAAACCGGAAGTACAGCAGATGTTACGTGATGTGGGTTCAAAAGAACTTGATAATGCCATTGATTTGTATTCTCTGTTGAAACGTCCAGAAGTAACCTATAAGCATGTGGCTCAACTCGTACCGGCTGAAGTAGAAATCCCGGAAGATGTAGCAGAACAGGTCGAGATTCAGATTAAATATGAAGGATATATTCGTAAACAACTGCAAGATGTAGAGCGTCTGAAAAAAATGGAGAAAAAGAAGCTTCCAGAAGATCTTGATTACATGAATATTCAAGGATTAGCAATGGAAGCTCGTCAGAGACTTGAAAAAGTAAGACCGCTGTCCATTGGGCAAGCATCACGTATCTCTGGTGTTACGCCTGCGGATATCTCCGTATTGCTTATATATCTTGAATCCTACCGAAAAGTCGCAAATTAGGAGAACGATATGGATGCAGTTACGTTGCGGCATATGGCCGCGGATAGAGGAATTGCTCTCTCGGAAGAGCAGATGGCGCAGTTTGAGAAATACTATGAACTGCTTGTAGAATGGAACGAAAAAATGAACCTTACTGGTATTACCGAGAAATCTCAAGTATATGAAAAACACTTCTACGATTCAATTACACCGGCCTTTTATTATGATTTTACGAACGTGGAGAGTGTAATCGATGTGGGATCAGGAGCGGGATTTCCCGGCATTCCATTGAAGATTTGTTTTCCTTCTCTTAAGCTTACAATTCTTGATTCATTGAATAAGCGGCTGGTTTTCCTGCAGGAAGTCGCCAGGCAACTTGAACTGAAGAATGTGGAATTTGTCCATGGCCGGGCAGAAGATGCGGGAAGAGACAAAAAGTACCGAGAACAGTTTGATATGGCTACTGCGCGGGCAGTAGCCAGAATGAATGTACTAACTGAATTGTGCATTCCTTTTGTTAAACCAGGCGGCGTTTTTCTTGTAATGAAGGGTGCCAATGTTGAAGAAGAACTGAACGAAGGAAAAAAAGCCATTAAATCATTGGGCGGAAAAACGGAGAAAGTAGAAACGTTCGAATTGCCGGAAGAGCAATCGGAACGAAACATTATTATTGTCCGTAAACAGGAAAAAACACCAGCCGTATACCCGCGAAAGGCTGGTACACCGGCCAAAAAACCGCTTGTATAATAGAAAGGGAGGGCAGCTAATTTAGCTGCCTTCCCTTATGCATTTTTTCTTTGTGTTTCACGTGGAACATGGAGCAGGAAATAACCGGGAAGGCGGCGAATATTGAAGATGGAAAGAAGGAGAGTGGGTGGTGTCTTTTTATGAAGGATCAGTTTTCTCGTTTATTCGGTCTGACGGAACGCACCGATCAAGAAGAAATCCGGAACATACCGGTTGCCAGGATTGTACCCAACCCTTATCAACCTCGAACTGTATTTGATGATGATAAAATTGATGAATTGTGCGAAACGATAAAAGTGCACGGTGTTATTCAACCGATTGTTGTCCGAGAACGGGGCGGCGCATTTGAAATTATTGCCGGTGAGAGGCGTTGGCGCGCGGTAACACGCTTGGGAATGGAGAAAATCCCAGCCATTATTAAAGACTTCAACAATGAACAGGCTGCTTCCATCGCACTTATCGAAAATCTGCAACGCGAAGGGCTAACACCGATTGAAGAAGCTATCGCATATCAGAAATTGATTGATATTCATGGATTAACCCAGGAAAGTCTCGCCAGCCGCCTGGGTAAGGGACAATCCACTATAGCTAACAAGCTGCGTCTGCTTCATCTACCTGAACCAGTACAGGAAGCGTTGCTTGGCAGGAAAATCTCTGAGCGGCATGCGCGTGCACTGCTTGTCTTGAAAGATGAAGAGCTGCAGTTGAAGGTGCTACATGAAGTAGTGGAAAAAGGGTGGAATGTAAAACAAACGGAGCAGCGCATTAAGCTGTTGATGGAAGCGCAAAACCAGAAGCCAGGGAAGCAACGTCGTTCATTTTCGAAGGATATGCGTTTGGCTATTAATACGGTCCGTCAATCGGTTGATATGGTGTTGCAGAGCGGATTGAACATCCAGACCGAAGAAGAAGATCATGAGGAATTTTATCAGTTCGTTATCAAAATTCCTAAAGAGAAAAAATAGCTCAGGGTTAAGGGAAGAGGATCGTTGGTTGGAATAAATGAGGGGTGAAACTTATGGGCAAAATTATTGCAGTCACAAATCAAAAGGGCGGCGTAGGAAAAACAACCACTTCCGTAAATCTGAGCGCTTGTATTGCCAAAGAAGGCAAAAAGGTGCTGCTGGTCGATATTGACGCCCAGGGAAATGCTACGAGCGGCATTGGTGTCGAGAAGGCGAATGTCAGGTATTGCGTATATGATGTCCTCATTAATGATATCAACATCCTGGACGCGACGTTGCCGACGGATATTGAAGATCTTTTTGTCCTGCCAGCCACCATTCAACTTGCGGGAGCGGAGATCGAACTGGTACCTGTGTATTCGCGTGAGAAACGCTTGAAAAAAGCGTTGGATGTCGTACGAGATACGTACGATTATATTATCATTGATTGCCCGCCATCTCTGGGAATTTTAACCATCAATGCATTAACAGCAGCCGATTCTGTCCTTATTCCTATTCAGTGTGAATATTATGCGCTGGAAGGACTTAGCCAACTGTTAAATACAATTCGTCTGGTGCAGAAACAGTTAAACCGGAATCTCTATATTGAAGGCGTACTGCTCACGATGCTGGATGCCAGAACAAATTTAGGGATTCAGGTTATTGATGAAGTAAAGAAGTACTTTCAGGAAAAAGTATATGGAACCATTATTCCGCGCAATATACGGTTAAGTGAAGCACCCAGCCACGGACAATCTATCATTACCTATGATCGGCGTTCTAAGGGAGCAGAGGTGTACAGCGACTTAGCCAGAGAGGTGATCGGAATTGAGTAAACGTTTAGGGCGAGGGCTGGATGCATTAATTTCTTCCCTTGATATTGATGAAGGCGATCATATTCTCCAGGTCGAACTTAAAAAAATCCGGCCCAATCCTTATCAACCTCGCAAATATTTTGCTGAGGAGTCTCTACAGGAGCTTGCTAATTCGATACGAGAAAATGGGATTGTACAGCCATTGGTAGCCAGAAAAAGCGTCAAAGGATATGAGTTAGTAGCTGGTGAACGCCGTCTACGAGCTGCTAAGCTTGCCCAGATAGAACATGTGCCGGTTGTTGTACGAGAATTTACAGATGAGCAAGTCATGCAGATCGCTCTTATTGAAAATTTGCAGCGAGAAGATTTGAATGCCATCGAAATTGCTCAGGCTTATCAGAAGCTTATTACTACATTCTCACTTAAACAGGAAGAGCTGGCAAAGAAAGTAGGGAAAAGTCGACCGCATGTTGCTAATTTTTTGCGCTTGCTCCAATTGCCGGAAGATATTCAGGAGCGGGTTTCACGGGGAACTTTGTCTATGGCACATGCCCGTACTTTACTTGGGATAGAAAAGGACAAAGCGAAGATTGAACTGGCAAAAGAAGTGGAAGAAAAGGAATTAAGTGTTAGGGAACTGGAAGACATCGTGAAAAAATTAAGCGAGAAGAAAAATGTTTCACGTGAAACAAAACAGCCTGATAAACATTTTTTTGTCAAAGATTTGGAAGAAAGATTACGTATGGCGTTTGGTACCTCGGTAAGTATAAAGCCGTCTAAAAACCGTAATAAAGGAAAAATTGAAATCGCCTATTTTTCTGAGGACGATTTAGAGCGTATTTTGGAAATTATTGAAAAGAATAGAATGTAACAAAGGCAACCTCAGGATTGAAGGTTGCCTTCACGATTTTTTCTGTCTATCGTGTACAATGGTATATATAGAGAGTTACACCTGTTAATTATCCATAAGGTAGGAGAAAGAAGGTGCACGCGTAGCTGTGTGCTTTCGTCTTTTTCTTACAAGGAAATCACACGGTCGCTTTGTGACACAGAGGCTGAACAGCAAAACATCTGGGCTTTTCTGTGTCTACTCAAATGTTTTGCTGCCCCGCTTTGCCGGAGCAAGAGGCGAGCGTGACAACCTTTTGTACGGGAGACGAACTGACGCCCCTTTGGAGCTTGTTATGGTGACTATACACTCTTGATAAAGAATGAATAAGCATACTTGAAGTAGAGACTTACTGCCCGTTAGACCGGGATAAAAAGGAGGATAGAAATATGCGAACAATCTACCTGGATAATGCTGCCTCTACCTGGCCAAAGCCACCGGAAGTAAGTAAGGCGGTGGCGAAATGTATTGATGAATATGCTGCAAACCCTGGTCGCGGTGGACACAAACTATCGCTTAAAGCAAGCAAAGCAGTATATCAGGCAAGGGTCCGGTTGGCCCGACTTTTTAATGTGAAAAATCCGAACGATATTTTCTTTACCGTAAATGCTACGCATGCGCTGAACCAAGCAATTAAGGGATTTGTAAAAGCAGGAGACCATGTAATCACAACGTCGTTAGAGCATAATTCTGTTCGACGTCCGTTGGAATTCTTGCGTAAAGAAGCAGGTATACAGATTACATATATTAAGCCAGAAAATCATCAATTTTCCTTGGATGCTATTACATCTGCCATTCAAGACAATACTACAATGATTGTCGTAAGCCATGCTTCTAATCTACTGGGCACGATTGCACCGGTAAAAGAAATCGGGCTTATCGCCCGGGAAGCAGGTATTGCTTATCTAGTGGATGCATCACAAACGGCTGGAATCCTTCCGCTTGATGTAGAAGAGATGCAAATGGATATGCTGGCTTTTCCGGGACACAAAGGGTTATATGGCCCGCAGGGAACTGGAGGCTTGTATGTTCGTTCCTCTGTTGAATTAGTGCCATTGCTGCACGGTGGTACAGGTAGTCATTCAGAAGAGATTGATCAACCGATGACGCGTCCAGATCGCTATGAGAGCGGTACGGTAAATACGCCGGGTATTGCGGGACTAGCTGCTGGCGTGGATTTTGTTCTAGAGACAGGCGTAGACACTATTCGTCGGAAAGAGTGGAATTTAACACGCCTTCTACTGGATAAATTGTCTGAGATGGAAGGGGTACGCGTTTTTGGACCGGATAAAGACGTAGAACGAGTAGGTGTTGTGCCGTTTATGCTTGAAGGCGTTGATGCATCAGAGCTTGCTTATATTCTAGATCAGGAGTATAACATTGCTGTACGTGCAGGATTTCACTGTACGCCGCTTGCACACGAGACAGCTGGAACGAGCGACACGGGCGCTGTACGGGTTAGCTTTGGATATTTTAATGAAGAAGAAGATATTGATATACTCATAAAGGCTTTGCAGGAAATTAAGGAAGCTTTTGTTATATAGAGGAGAGTGACAAGGGGGAGCAGCAGAGGTCATGGTGTTGTTGGGAACGGTTGTGAATACAGTTGCAATTATTGCAGGAGCATTGCTTGGTTCGTTGCTATCAGGTATTAAAGAAAACATGAGAGTAACCGTAATGCAGGGCATTTCACTGGCGATTTTCGTGCTGGGCATACAGATGGGAATGGCATCGCAAAACTTTCTGTTGGTTATCTTCAGTCTGGTAGTCGGAAGTATTCTCGGAGAATGGTGGAAGATAGAAGAGAAATTGCAATCTCTGGGCATCTGGCTGGAGAATAGGGTCGGTGGCAAAGGAAAAGGAAGTATTTCCACCGCCTTTGTCACTACTACGCTCGTTTATTGCGTAGGTGCGATGGCAATTCTTGGCTCGCTTGATAGTGGACTACGCAATGATCATCAGGTATTATTCACAAAAGCGATGCTTGATGGTTTCGCAGCGATTATTTTTGCTTCTGCTCTTGGTATTGGAGTCATCTTTTCTGCTGTGCCCGTTTTTTTGTATCAAGGATTGATTACATTAAGCGCCTCACATATCAATCACTTCGTGGATGAAAAGCTAATGATGCTCATCGTAAATGAAATTACGGCAACGGGCGGAATTATGATTATGGCCATTGCTATTAATTTGTTGGAATTGAAAAAAATTCGGATTGCCAATATGCTTCCGGCTTTGCTGGTGGTCTCTGTTGGTGTGCCGATTATGCATCATTGGTCCCGAATTCTGGAATGGATTGAAAACCTGTTATAAAGCCTGAAAGAGCATATGTTTCACTGCATAGTCAGTCTGACAGCATCAGCGGTGAATCATATGCTCTTTCTTTATTCCGAAGCACTTTGATAAACGGATTTAGTTTGTAGATTCGTTATATATCGGGACGGATGGTCTTTTGCCTGAGCTATGGCGTTATGAAGTGAAGTAGCGATCACTTCTCCCATTTTCATTACGACGCTTAAACGCGTATTTTGCAAAACGAAATACTCCATGAAGCCGCCGACATTTACAATGCCTGTAATATGAAAGGTTCCCACTTCGGGCAATTGCTTTTTTACTCCGGCTCCCGGTTTGATAGGACCGTGCGCCACCGTAATCTTTCCTACGCTATTTAATTGGCCCAGACACGCATCAATGGCGATTATAAGCGGATTGTGGTGTCTATTCTTTACGAGGTCGATCGTTTCTTGAAGGTTAACGGCATGAACGGGAGAATCAAGCGTCCCGTAGATGGATACATTATTCGGATACAGTCGTTCCAGATGTGAGCCGACAATGGGGCCGAGTGCGTCTCCGGTCGAGCGGTCTGTCCCGATGCAAAAAACGACAATCTCGGAATGTCCACGGTATACGCGAAGTCGCTGTTGGAGATGCTGGCTTAACAGATCAACGGCCTGTTCCTCTGAATGGTCAACGCGAAACGGATTGGGTGGGTACATTTGTACCGTAGTATTGTCGTTTATCATGCGTACCTCCCGTATAAAAGAATGTTATCAGTATACGCCGAAATTTTGGAAAATATACTGCAGTATTACTTTATTCAGAGGTCGGGGAAAAAGGGACAAATATTATAACGATAAAAACAATTTATTAGTGTTTATACCACTTGAATAGGAGAATGACACAAACAGGCGTTATCGACCAATTCTTGTGGTGAGAGGTAAGAAAAGAAGGAAGGGCGGTGGGCGGGAGCGGTCGGAAAAAGACACGCTTGCCTTTCTTCTGCTGGAGCGCAGGGCGCATCCAACCTCTTCTTTTTCTGAATCGCCTCCTTCCAACCACGCTACCCTGTCAAAATATCAAGTGTAGTTTATATAGCATATGACGCCTATTTTGTTTTTTGCTATATTTTTATATAGAGTGAAACTTCATTCATTCGGGTATTACCCGTTAAGGTGGGATAAAGCCTATAGAGACAAGGAGATATGCATGAACCATTGTATTTTAATCGCGTTTGACTCTACCCAGCAAGCGTTGCGGGCAGAAATGCTGCTCGAATACGCAGATATTGAGATTGATACGAGACCGACACCGAAAGAAATTACGGCCGGTTGTGCTCTTTCCATTGATATACCATTCGCAGATTTTACCATAGCCAGCCGAATTATTAGAGATGAAAAGGTGGAGGTAAAAGGGTATTATCATATGGTGGAGGGAATGTACATACCTTTCGCCGTACAGGGAGAAAGAGAGCGCGAAGCGTCAGAAGGAGAATAGGAGGAATCAATTACGTGGATCTTACCAAGTATTATGACGAGTTTATCGCCTACGTTACTGATGTAGAGAAATGGGTAGCTTTTGGTAAAATAGCGCTGAAAATTATCCTTATTCTTATCGTTGCAAGAATTATTGTGACCGTGGCAAGCGCCGCGGTAAACCGGATTTTCCAGGAACGGCAGTTGCAGGGTGGAAAGCTGGACTCATTAAGGATAGATCCCCGGCGTAGTCAAACGCTCCGCACGTTAATAAACAATATTATTAAATATACGATTTATTTTATTGCGTTTCTTAATGTATTTACATTTCTCGGATATGATCCGAAGCCGTTGCTGGCAAGCGCCGGAGTACTGGGCTTAGCCATTGGTTTTGGCGCACAAAATCTTGTACGCGACGTCATTACTGGCTTTTTTATTATTTTTGAGGATCAATTTGCGGTAGGCGATGTAATCACTGTTGGTAACGTAACAGGCACGGTGCAAGAAATCGGTTTGCGGGTTACGCGAATTAAGATTTGGACGGGCGAAGTATACATTATTCCAAATGGAAACATTACTGAAGTAACAAACCTGTCCGTAGCTAATTCGCTAGCTGTAGTGGATGTCAGCGTAGCCTATAATGAAGATATTAACGAAGTGGTTAAATTATTGGAGGAACAGACAGCCCGTTGGGAGGAAGAGTACGAACAGGTTGTTGCCACGCCAACTGTGCTCGGGGTTGAGCGCTTCGGCACATCAGATGTAGTCATTCGCATCATTGCAGAATGTCAGCCGATGCAGCATTATCCTGTCATGCGCAGCTTGCGCGCCGACATCAAGCGAATGTTTGACGAACGCGGTATTGAGGCACCGTATCCGCATATGGTGATGATTCCGCATCCCGGTGAAGAGAACCGGATGGAGAAAGAGGAAAGAGAAGAAAAAGCTTCATCATAAAATGAAACTTCACTCAGTGGAGGACTACTGCCCGTTAAGGCGGAGTAAAAAAGAGGAGGGAAGAAGGTGGAGCGCAAGCAATTCGGTCTTGGAGACGTCGTGGAAATGAAAAAGCAGCATCCGTGCGGCACCAATCAGTGGAAAATTATTCGTATGGGCATGGACATTCGTTTAAAGTGCCAGGGATGCGAGCATAGCGTACTGATACCGCGACATAAATTTGAGAAAAGCTTAAAGAAAGTACTGGTTCACGCAGAAGAGAACAAATAGGTATAGCAATGAGGCAAAAAAGCGAAGACATGGGCTTTCGGTCTTCGCTTTTTTGTATGTGTTATTGCTTTGGGTGTTCGTTTTCAAAAGCCATTAACAAAATTGGCTTTTTCATTTCTTCACTTAGCTGCTTTTCAAGCGAACGGATTTTTTCCACTTCTTTTTCGGAAAGGGAAGCAGGGGGATAGTCATTCAGGTATTCGTTTGCCATCAATCTCACCTCCTGATTGTAGTATGCCCCGCTTCTAAGGAGGCAGGCGGAGGAAGATTCCTTTTTTCCAAACAGGCAATCATGCTATAATGATGAAAGTGTTTTTGGAAATTGAAATGAGGAGTGTTTACATACATGTCGAATTCTTGTGGGATTGTAGGGCTTCCTAACGTAGGGAAGTCTACGCTGTTTAATGCGATTACTCAAGCAGGGGCTGAGTCGGCCAATTATCCGTTCTGTACGATTGAGCCAAATGTAGGAATTGTAGAAGTTCCGGATGTACGTCTGCAAAAACTGACAGAGCTGGTCGTTCCAAATCGTACGGTTCCAACTGCATTCCAGTTTGTCGATATCGCAGGCCTTGTGCGCGGCGCTAGCAAAGGAGAAGGCCTGGGAAACCAGTTTCTTTCCCATATCCGAGAAGTAGATGCAATTGCGCATGTTGTTCGTTGCTTTGAAGACGAGAATATTACACATGTCGAGGGGAAAATTGATCCTATTAATGATATTACGACCATTAACTTGGAACTAATTCTTGCAGATTTGGAGTCGGTTGAACGACGAGTAGAACGTCTGGGTCGAAAAGTGAAATCCGGGGATAAAGAAGCAAAAGTGGAATATGATGTACTGTTGAAGCTGCGAGATGCATTGGAAAACGAGAAGCCGGCTCGCAGCCTAGAATTGACGGACGACGAGAAAAAATTGGTTCGGCACTTCCACCTATTGACGATGAAGCCGGTACTTTATGTCACGAATGTCAGCGAAGACGGGATTCAAGAAGCGGAGAACGGACAGAATCCATACGTTGAGAAAGTAAAAGAATTTGCTGCTGCCGAAGGCTCTGGCGTAGTTATTATTTCGGCGAAGGTAGAATCGGAAATTGCAGAGATGGATGAAGAAGACAAGGCGATGTTTTTAGAAGAGCTTGGCCTTGAGGAGTCTGGTCTGGATCGATTGATTCGTGAAGCGTATACGCTGCTTGGTCTGATTACGTATTTTACTGCGGGAGTGCAAGAAGTACGTGCGTGGACGATTCGCCGCGGAACGAAAGCGCCACAGGCGGCAGCCGTCATTCATAATGATTTTGAACGCGGCTTTATCCGGGCTGAAGTAGTAGCATATGATGACTTAATTGAAGCCGGCTCCATGGCGAAAGCGAAGGAGAATGGTAAGTTCCGTCTCGAGGGAAAAGAATACGTAGTGGTGGACGGAGACATTATGCATTTCCGATTTAATGTATAAGCTAGTAAAAACAGGACAAAAATGTTGCTGATTTCTTGTCCACAATATAGAAGGGACCTGTCAAAAATCCGGAGATTTCAACGCCGGAGGCAATGGCAGGTTTTTTTCTTATATACAGGAAGGTGAAAATTGAAGTAGACATGCATGTTAAAATATGGTAAATTATGGATAGCGGAACGGAATTATATAAGTAATTCTGTTGGTATGTATGGGAGAGTGCATGAAAAAATACTTGCGATGAACTTCGAAATTCATTATAATTGTGAAATGCGAGTTTAGAATTGCCACGTGTGAAACGGGCTCGCTCCTTGTCCCATATATCATATGGGGCCGTTTAGACCAAAAGGAGGTGAATAGTATGCGCAAATACGAAGTTATGTACATCTTGCGCCCAGACCTTCAAGAAGAAGCCACCAAGGCTAACGTTGAACGTTTCTCCAATGTAATTACGGAGGACGGCGGCGAAATGGAGAAGGTTAACGAAATGGGTAAAAAGCGTCTGGCATATGAAATCGATGATTATCGTGAAGGTTTCTATGTGCTCATGAACTTCCAATCCGAGCCGCAGGCTGTTAATGAGATGGAACGTCTGATGAAGATTAGCGACGATGTGATTCGTTACCTGGTTGTTCGTGAAGACGAAAAATAAGTCTGATGATTTGGAGGGGTTATCGTGTTGAATCGTGCGGTACTGTTAGGTCGCTTAACGAAAGATCCAGAGATGCGCTATACGCCGAGCGGAACGGCTGTAACCACATTTACGCTTGCTATCGATCGTCGTATGACGAACCAGCAAGGTGAGAGGGAAACAGATTTTCTCCCGATCGTAGTGTGGAGCAAGCTGGCTGAGCTGTGCGCGCAGTATCTGAAAAAAGGACAGCAAGCTGCCGTGGAGGGGCGCATTCAAGTGCGCAACTACGAGAATAAGGAAGGTCGTAGAGTCTACGTGACAGAAATTGTGGCCGAGAATGTCCAATTCCTGAGCGGTGGACAAGGTCAAGGCGGAGAACCGTCGTATGCAGGCGGTTTTGATAAGCCGGCTTCCTCGTTTGGAGGCAGCGGTGGCGGCGGACGTTCACGCGATTCATTTAATGATAATCCCTTTGCTGATGATCAGAAACCGATTGATATATCGGATGATGACTTACCATTTTAATAACGCTACGGTATGATCTTTTATAAAAGGAGGGAATTTTCATGGCACAACGTCGTGGACGCGGTAAGCGTCGTAAAGTGTGTTATTTTACTTCCAATAAAATTACGCACATCGACTACAAAGATGTAGATTTGCTGAAGAAGTTCGTCAGCGAACGCGGTAAGATTTTACCTCGCCGTGTGACTGGCACTTCTGCAAAATATCAGCGTATGCTGACTGTTGCAATCAAACGTGCTCGTCAAATTGCTCTGTTGCCTTACGTAACGGAGTAGGATAGATGATGAAAGAGGCAGAGAGGAATTCTCTTGCCTCTTTTTTCGTCTTATTGACCGCTTGTTTGCCACATGGCGGGCTTTATGATAAATTTAGTGGGGTTTCATTGATGACGTGAAGAATTGGAGTGAAGCACCTGTGCGTAGTAATGTGCGAGCGATACTGGAAGGCGCGTTCATGAGCGCGATTTTTCTAGTGCTCTTTTTTGTTGCGTTTTATACGCCCTTAAGCGTGATTGCTGCTTTTGCATTGCCTGTGCCGTTCTCGATATACGGATATCGCCACAATACCAGAATGGGTGTGCTAACGGTATTAGTAGCTGCGATTTTATCATTTATTTTCACCAGTTTTCCAGGATTGTTAATTTCTTTGCCAGCTGCGGTCATGGGGCTAGTCATGGGGATTGCCTACCGGAAACAAAAATCTCCCCGACATGTTCTCGTGCTTGGAATGGTGACACAGCTTGCTTTTATATTTGTCAGTATTGGGCTTGTCTTGGCCATTACACAAACTAATCCGGTAAATGATATGATTAAGGGGATGGGTGAGCTATCGAATCAGATGCTTACCGAAATGCAAGGGCAGGTAGATAATTCGATTAAGCAGCTTCCGCCTGATCAGCAGAACGGAATGCAGGGAAAACAGCTTACACGGGTTAAGGAATCACTTGAGAGCATGAAAGTGCAACTCCCTGCTTTGATTTCCGCGATCATTCCTGGAATGTTAATTTCATCGTCGTTGCTAGCGGCATTGATTAACCATGCGCTTTTCCGAAAGGTTTTGCAACGAATGGGCACGCAAATTCAGGCGCTTCCTGCTTTACATAATTTGCGCTTTCCTCGTTCCATTTTGTATTATTATCTTATTGTACTCTTTTTGTTTATGATACCGGAGCTGCACACGTACCGCTTCCTTTACACGGTAGCATTAAATGTAATGATTGTGCTTCAGCTTTTGTTTGCTGTTCAGGCATTGGGCTTTGTTGCATACTGGATTCATAAACGAAATATAAGCAAAGGTCTTCTGATTCTTGCGGTCATCTTATTCCTAATTCCGCCGTTTACCTATATACTACTTTTAATAGGGGTTTTGGATGTAGGATTTAACCTGCGGAATCGATTCTTCAATAATAGGAGCTGAGTATATGCCGAAGTTCCTGGCAAAACGCTGGTTTGGCTCGCATATGATCCTCGCTCTCGTTTTTTGCTTGCTGGCAGCCGGATTACTTACCGTGTACGTACAATGGCTGTTTGCGGTAGTGGGATTTGTCGTCATTGCAGGCAGTGGATATCTTGCGTTTCGTAACCAGCGGCTTTTTCGTGATGAGATGGAAGCCTATATTTCGACACTGGGTCATCGCATCAAAAAAGCGGGGGATGAAGTAATTAATGAAATGCCGTTCGGGATCGTACTTTATAATGAAGATAAAACCATCGAATGGCACAATCCATATCTGCAACGGATAACGGAAAACGAGAACTTGATTGGTGAATCGCTGCTTGATGTATTTCCGACGCTGACAGATATGAAAGACAATGAGCTACAGACAGAGATTACGTACCGTCAACGCATCTATGAAATCCTGCACCGTCCAGAAGAGAGACTGCTTTATTTCAAGGATGTGACTGAATTCCGGGAATTGCAGATGCATTATAATGAAGAGAAGCTAGTATTGGCTATCGTGCATCTCGATAACCTGGATGAAGTGGCGCAGGGGATGGATGAGCAGAGTCGTAGTCTTCTGTTGACAAATGTAACGGGCGCGATTACGAAATGGGCTCAGAACTACGGTATTTATTTGCGGCGTTTTTCTTCTGACAAGTTCCTCGCAGTATTCGATCAGGGAACATTGGAGCAGTTGGAAGCCACTCGTTTCGATATTCTGGATGTCGTACGAGAGATGACCAGCAAGAATAAAATTCCGATCACGTTAAGTATCGGCGTAGGTGCGGGCATCGATACATTTATCGAGCTGGGCGAGATGGCGCAGTCAAGTTTGGATATGGCATTGGGTCGCGGCGGAGACCAGGCGGCAGTCAAAATTAAAGACAAAATTACATTCTATGGTGGCAAATCAAACGCTGTAGAAAAGCGAAACCGGGTACGTGCCCGAGTGATTTCTCACGCATTGCGAGATTTAATGCTAGAAAGCGATCTCGTTCTCATTATGGGTCACAAGATGCCGGATATGGATGCCATTGGCGCCGCCATTGGTGTGCTGAAGGCAGTGCATGCGGCGCAGAAGCAAGGCTATATCGTACTTGATGAGAGCAACCCTGCTATTGAGCGTCTCATGCAGGAAGTAGAGGAACACGAATATCTGGATGATTATTTTATTACAAGCGATCAGGCAGTACAGATGGTAACGAGACGTACGCTGGTCGTCGTCGTAGATACTCATCGTCCGTCAATGACGATTGAGCCCCGTTTATTAAATGCCACGAATAAGGTGGTCCTTATTGACCATCATCGCCGCTCGGCAGAATTTATCGCTGACCCGGTGCTTATCTATCTGGAGCCGTACGCTTCGTCCACCAGTGAGCTCGTTACGGAGTTGCTACAGTATCAGGGGGAAAACTTGAAACTTGATGTATTAGAGGCAACGGCGTTGCTTGCTGGTATTGTAGTCGATACGAAAAGCTTCGCATTCCGTACCGGTTCGCGGACATTTGAAGCCGCATCCTTTCTGCGGCGCAAAGGTGCCGATACGTCATTGGTGCAGGTGCTGCTGAAAGAAGATTTAACCCAATATATTCGGCGATCCGAGATTGTCCAGCATACAGAAGTTCTAGGCGGCTCGATTGCTATCGCAACAGGAAAAGAGAATGAAAAATATGGGCAGTTGCTTATTGCGCAGGCAGCAGATACACTGCTTACAATGGCGGGTATCGAAGCATCGTTTGTTGTCTGTCGCAGGCCGGATGACCTGATCGCCATCAGCGCACGTTCCCTGGGCGATTTTAATGTCCAGGTGGTTATGGAGCAGATGGGAGGCGGCGGCCATTTAAATAATGCGGCGACGCAGTTGAAAGATGTGACCGTGGCCGAGGCGGTGGAACAGCTCAAGCAAGTGCTTAAGAATTACCAAGGGGGGAAACTGAAATGAAAGTAATTTTACTGCAAGATGTAAAAGGACAGGGCAAAAAAGGGGAAGTCAAGGAAGTTTCCGAAGGGTATGCTCGTAACTTCCTGTTGAAGAAAGGTCTAGCGAAGGAAGCGACACCAGGCAATATGAAGATGCAGGAAGCCCATAAGAAGAGTGAAGAAAAGCGTAAACAGGAAGAGCTGGAAGAAGCGAAGAAAGTAGCGAAGGTAATGGAGGAAACGACGATTACCATTAAGGCCAAGTCCGGCGAAGGCGGGCGCTTGTTCGGTGGTGTAAGCTCCAAGCAAATCGCTGAAGAATTGAAAAAAGCGAATTTTAAGGTGGATAAACGTAAAATTGAACTGCCTGAACCGATTCGCACTCTTGGCTACACAAATGTGCCAATCAAATTGCATCAGGAAGTTACAGCGACAGTGAAGGTGCATGTCGTTGAAGAATAGAATTGAGGGATAGACCATGAGTGATATTTTCCTCGATCGTATTCCACCCCAAAACATGGAGGCCGAACAGGCCGTTTTGGGGGCTATTTTTTTGGAGCGGGAAGCGCTGATTACAGCTACGGATATTTTGGCGGCAGAGGATTTCTATCGGACCTCTCATCAGCGTATCTTTCAGGTAATGGTAGATTTAGGGGAGCGTAACGAGCCGGTCGACCTTGTTACAGTAACAGCGGAGCTAGAGAACCGCAAACAGCTTGATGAGGTAGGTGGCGTCTCATATTTAACCGATTTGGCTACATCAGTACCGACTGCATCCAATGTAGGATACTATGCCCGAATCGTAGAGGAGAAGTCGACCTTGCGAAGGTTAATCCGTGCGGCTACGAAAATTGTAACGGACGGATATACGGCGGGTGAAGACGTGCCTGGTCTGCTGAGCGATGCCGAGAAGACGATCATGCAAATCTCTCAGCGCCAACGGACGTCAAGCTTCCAGCACATTAAAGACGTGTTGATGGATACGTATGAACATATTGAGACACTGTCTAACAATAAAGGGGAAATTACCGGGTTACCGAGCGGCTATCCAGACCTTGATAAGATGACAGCGGGCCTTAAGCCTTCCGAGCTTATTATACTGGCTGCCCGGCCAGCGGTGGGAAAGACAGCATTTGCACTGAATGTGGCGCAGAACGTGGCGGCACGAGCCGGAGCGCCGGTCGCTATCTTCAGTCTGGAGATGTCAGCAACACAGCTGGTACAGCGGATGATCTGTGCAGAAGGTAATATTGATGCCCAGCGTATGCGAACCGGTTATTTCGCCGAAGAGGACTGGCATAAGCTCACGATGGCAATAGGAACACTAGCGAATGCACCTATTTATATCGATGATACGCCGGGGATTACGATAAGTGAAATCCGTTCGAAATGCCGTCGTCTCAAAGCAGAGGCCGGACTGGGATTAATTCTTATCGATTACCTGCAACTGATTACCGGACGAAAGGGAGGCGGCGGTGACAACCGTCAACAAGAAATATCGGAGATCTCCCGGACGTTGAAGCTGATTGCCCGTGAATTGGAATGCCCGGTCATTGCTCTGTCTCAGCTTAGCCGTGCGGTAGAGCAGCGTCAGGATAAGCGCCCGATGCTTTCGGATATTCGCGAAAGCGGAAGTATAGAGCAGGATGCGGACATGGTTGCTTTTCTGTATAGGGATGACTATTATGATAAAGAAACCGAACGTAAAAATATTATCGAAGTGATTATCGGTAAGCAGCGGAGTGGTCCTACGGGTACGGTTGAGTTGGCTTTTCTCAAGGAATATAACAAATTCGTCAGTCTCAGCCAGCACGATGCGCCCGGTTAATCGTGAATGACCAATGTATAGATTTTTAAAAAATCCCTATCCTATCTGATAGGGATTTTCTTCTGTTCTATCTGGCATTCTCGAACAAATTGTAGCTTGAAAACCCGATTGTTCGGTTTTTATTGACAGAAAGAAACACCGTTGCTAAACTTAATATGTTAGAAAAGTAGGAGGTGCCCAGCCAATGTCAACCGTAGTAGTTGTAGGAACCCAGTGGGGGGACGAAGGAAAAGGAAAAATCACTGACTTCCTCGCGGAGAAAGCGGAAGTCGTCGCGCGTTATCAAGGTGGAAACAATGCGGGTCATACCATTGTTTTTGGCGGGACAAAATATAAATTACACTTAATTCCTTCAGGGATTTTTTACAAAGAGAAAATTTGCGTAATCGGAAACGGTATGGTTGTTAATCCGAAAGCTTTAGTAGAAGAATTAGATTACTTACATAGCAACGGCGTAAGCACGGATAATCTGCGCATCAGTGATCGTGCGCATGTCATTATGCCCTATCACATGAAGCTCGATGCGGCCGAAGAAGCAAAAAAGGGTGAAAATAAAATCGGCACGACGCTTAAAGGCATCGGGCCTGCATATATGGATAAATCTGCTCGTATTGGCATTCGTATCGCTGATTTGATGGATAAAGACGTATTCGAAAAAAAGCTTCGCCGTAACCTGGAAGAAAAGAACCGTTTATTCGAGAAATACTATGAAACAGAAGGCTTCACAGTTGAAGAGATTCTCGAAGAATATATGCAATATGTAGAACGCATTCGTCCGTATGTAATGGATACATCTGTTGTATTGAATGATGCGATCGATGCAGGCAAGCGTGTATTGTTCGAAGGTGCGCAAGGCGTTATGCTTGATATTGATCAAGGAACGTATCCGTTCGTAACGTCTTCCAATCCGGTAGCAGGTGGCGTATGTATCGGTTCCGGTGTAGGTCCGACGAAAATCCACCACGTAGTGGGTGTGGCAAAGGCGTATACGAGCCGTGTTGGTGATGGTCCGTTCCCGACAGAGCTGCACGATGAAGTAGGAAATCAGATCCGTGAAGTCGGACGTGAATACGGTACGACAACAGGCCGTCCACGCCGCGTAGGCTGGTTCGACAGCGTAGTGGTGCGCCATGCACGCCGCGTTAGCGGAATCACGGCATTGTCCTTGAACTCACTTGATGTGCTGAGCGGATTGAAAACAGTGAAAATCTGCGCCGCATACCGTTATAAAGGCGAGATTATTGAGCATTACCCGGCTAATTTAAATGTATTGGCTGAGTGTGAACCGGTATACGAAGAGTTGCCAGGCTGGGATGAAGATATTACAGGTGTCCGCTCTCTTGATGAACTGCCGGCGAATGCGCGTCACTATGTAGAGCGTATCACGCAATTAACAGGGATTCCGCTTTCCACTTTCTCGGTGGGACCGGGTCGTGAACAAACGAATATCGTGCGTAGCGTATACGCGCTGTAAAATAAAAGAGACACATACAATAAGACTCTGGTTGTTTAGAAACCAGAGTCTTATTTCCTTTTACTTATGTCAATTCGTGTCGAAATGTGTCATTTTTCCTTGCCATACCATTCTTCCAATGATACCATAAAGAAGTGTTTGGAAGACAAAGTGTGGAGACACAGATCCAGGTGTCTCATTTTGTGTATAAAATTGCTCAATTAACTAAAGATAAACAGAGACAAAGGGATACTTTTATAAGGTTCCCTTTTTTGTTTTTTTAAGGAGAGTTTCACTTCATTGCAAGTTGCAAGAACAAGGGAGGTACCGATGTTTATCGAGAGAATGTCGTCATGGACGAAAGATACATGGTCCCATGGCGTGAAATTCGTCCAAGATAAGAAGAAGAAAGGCAAGGTCGCGTTTGGCATTTTGGCAGGTTCTCTTTTGGTCAGTGGAACGGCAGCAGGCGGCTATGTCTATCAATCGAATCTCACTACTCTTTATCATGTTTCAGTGGGAGGAAAAGAAATTGGCGTTGTCGATAATCCGGATGCGATACGGAAATGGCTAGGAGATAAGCTGGCTACCGAGAAGAAAAAGTATCCGAATTTAGCGCTTGGCTTTCATAAGGACATCACTATTACCGAGAAACAGCATTATAACGCTCAGAGTGCGGGAGATAGTGAAGTATTGAAGAAGCTGGCCTCTATCGTGCATGTGGAAGCGAATGCTGCACAGTTAGTCGTAAATGGACAGACGATTGCTTATGCCAAAGATCAGAAAACTATTAACCAGGCGCTGCATCGCCTGAAAGCTTCATATAATGAGAAAAAGCTGACACAAAATCTGACAGCGGGTGCGGAGGATGTCGCTACAGAACAGATAAAGCAAGCAGATCCTGATATATCGCACATCACCATTAAAGAAAAAATCCAGGTTGAAAAGAAATCTGTCACACCTAGACAAGTTTTGAACGAAGTGCAACTGATGAATGTACTGCAAAAAGGGGTGCCTGAGCAAAAGAAGCATATCGTACGGAACGGGGAAAATTTGTGGAGTATTGCCCCGCAGTATGGCTTGAGAGAGAAAGATCTTTTGGCGATGAATCCCGGAATGAAAGAAGATACCCTGCTTCAAGTTGGAGATAAGATAAATGTACAGGCCCTAGAGCCAAAAATAACCGTTGTCTCCAAGCAGGAAACAATAGAAAATGTAGTTATTCCGTATAAAATAAATGCAAAGCCGGAGCCCACAAAATATCGCGGCGATGATACAATTGTGACGGAAGGGAAAAATGGTAGCAAGCAGGTTGTCTATGAATTAGTGAAAGAAAACGGCAAACTCGTACAGAAAAATCCAATACAGCAAAAAATTCTTCAGCAGCCGGTAGCTAAAGTAATTATCCGTGGAACAAAAGTAAAGCCATCGCGTGGGGACGGGCATTTCCGCATGCCTTCTACAGGTGTATTCAGTTCTCCGTTCGGAGAGCGCTGGGGACGGATGCATGAGGGGATTGATATTGCTACGCCTGTTGGTACGCCAATTCATACATCGGATAATGGGCGTGTCACTTTCGTTGGAACGAAGAGCGGATACGGCAAGGTGATGATGGTCGATCACGGAAACGGCTATCGTACGGTATATGGTCACTTAGATGATTTCGTGGCGAAGACAGGAGATATTGTGGTGAAGGGAGAAGTCATCGCCAAGTCCGGCAATACGGGGCGTTCTACAGGCCCTCACTTGCACTTTGAAATTCATAAGGACGGGAAACCGGTTAATCCCATGACTTATCTGCGATAAGCGGAATAGAGAGAGAAGTCGACGCAGGGATCATTGCGTCGGCTTTTTTCTGTGTATAAAAGAAGAGAAGGATTTTTCCCGAAAAAGTGGAAAGAGTCTAGGAGAGGTGAAACAATGGGACATAAAGTGATGGTAGTAGACGATGAACGTCCGATAGCGGACATTCTTCAATTTACGCTTGAAAAAGAAGGTTATAATGTCGTGTGCGCTTATGATGGAGATGAAGCGGTCGTGCTAGCCGAAAAAGAAAAACCCGATTTGATATTACTTGATATTATGCTGCCCGGTAAAGACGGGATGGAAGTGTGCAGAATTGTCCGTCGTACGTCTGAAGTACCGATTATTATGCTGACAGCAAAAGACAGCGAGCTTGACAAAGTGCTTGGTCTGGAATTAGGTGCGGACGATTATGTAACGAAACCGTTCAGCAGTCGGGAGCTTCTCGCACGAATTAAAGCTAATCTGCGTCGACGTACGAAAATCCTTGCGGAAGAATCAAAGAAAGAGGACGAGCCTTCTACCAAGATTGCAGTAGGGCAGCTTGTCATTGATTCGAAATCGTATACGGTGGAAAAGGGAGGTCAGCAGATCGACATTACCCATCGTGAATTCGCCCTGTTGCACTATATGGCGAAGAACAGAGGGCAAGTTATGACACGTGACCATCTTCTACAAGCGGTGTGGGGATTTGATTATTTCGGAGATGCCCGTACGGTAGATGTTACCATTCGACGCCTGCGGGAAAAAATCGAAGATGATCCGAGCGTGCCGCAGTATATTATCACCCGGCGCGGCCTCGGCTACATGATGCGCAGCACGCTGGAGGAATAAAGAATGAAGCGCATCCGTTTCTTCCAAACGGTTCAATGGAAAGTTGTTATTCTCTACTTGCTCTTAATCTTGATTGCAATGCAAGTCATCGGCGCTTACTTCATACGCGCCACGGAATCATATTACTTAAATAATTTTAATGAAACGCTAAATACTCAGGCCAACCTCCTGGCGGTCAATGTAGAGAAATACTTGGAAGAAGAGAACATCCCCCGTGAAGATATCGATAACTTAATCCGCAATCTGTTCGCCCTGCGTAATGCGGATGTGCAATTGCTCGATCAGAATGGTACCGTTCTTACGACCACGGAAGAGAACAAGGCTTTCATCGGTCAGAAGAACACACGCGCTGAGATTAACATGGCGCTTTTGGGAACCCGAAATGAATCGATCCAGTACAACCCGGAAACCCGGCAACGGGTTAAAGTGCTGGCTTTGCCTATAAAGAAAGGAACGAAAATTCTGGGCGTGCTCTACATGGTGGCTTCCATGGAGGAAGTATACCATACGATGCGGCAGATTAACGGCATTTTTGCTACGGGTACGGTGCTTGCTCTCTTGCTCACGGCCGCGCTTGGTATCGTGCTCTCCCGAACGATTACGACACCGGTCAAAGAAATTACCCGGCAAGCGACTGCGATGGTGGGCGGGGATTTCAATGGTCAGGTACGCATCTATTCCGAAGATGAGATTGGACAGCTTGGAGAGACTTTCAACCTGTTAACCCGGAAGCTGAAGCAGGCGCTTTCCCAGACGGAGGCAGAAAAGGAAAAGCTGTCTTCAATTCTGACTAATATGACCGACGGGGTTATCGCAGCAGATGGCAACCGCAATATTATTCTTGTCAATAAACCGGCTCAGCGTATTCTCGGCGTCGGCTATAAAAAGGTACTGGGCAAGAATTTGTATGAGGTTCTCGCCATTCCAGGGGAAGAGGAGTGGGATTTTCTATTCAAAGAAAACGGGTCGATGCTAATGGATATGAATGTGGATGTGGATGGAGAAGAACGTCTCATTCGCTTTTCGTTTACCGTGTTGAAGAGCCGGGGCGAAGAGAAGAAATCCGGCATTATCGCCGTTCTGCAGGATGTAACTGAACAAGAAGCGATGGAGAAGGAGCGCAAGGAGTTTGTTGCTAATGTTTCGCATGAGCTACGCACACCGCTGACGACGCTTAAAAGCTATCTGGAAGCGTTGGAAGAAGGCGTAATCGACGATCCTGAGCTTTCCCGTCGGTTTCTGCGCGTCTTGCTGAATGAAACGGATCGGATGACCCGGTTGGTAACGGATCTGCTGCAGCTTTCCCGGTACGATGCCGGGCAATATATGCTTGATTTGCAGCCGCTGAGCGTTCATGAACTGTTACAGGACGTATTTGAGAGGTTCGCACTGCGAAGCCAACAGGAGAATATTGCTTTACAAGTGGATTTGCCTGCAGATTCCCTTCCGTTGGTCAAAGCGGACAGGGATAATATTATTCAGGTGCTTGATAACTTGATTTCGAATGCGATGAAATATTCGAATGAGAATACAACAGTAGTCATGCGGGCACATGAAGAAGAGGAAGCTGTACGTATCGAAATTATCGATGAAGGAATGGGGATAAGAAGACGCGACTTAGACAGGATTTTCGAACGCTTCTACCGGGTAGATAAAGCGCGTAGCCGAAGCATGGGAGGAACAGGGCTTGGGCTTTCCATCGCGCGTCAGATTGTGCTTGTTCATGGGGGCACAATTGATATTGATAGTGAATGGCAGAAAGGGACACGTGTTAGCTTTACACTGCCGTTATATGGGGAGAATGAGGATGAAACTTGAAAGACTGAAAACTATCATTTTAATCTTTCTCATTTCATTAAGTCTTGTTCTATCGGGCTTTCTTTGGAATAGCGCACCCCAGTTGGATAACTTAACGCCAGCCGACTATGTAGTATCCAAGCCTGTCGGTCATAAATATGAGGTGACGGACGTTATTCGTCCCTCTTCCATGATGTTTCACGTTGGAGATGGCAGACATATGAAGGCGAATATCGAATCGGCTATGTACAAGCGACTAAGAGCGGAGATGGATAAGTGGTATTTCTATGATTTTGCAAAGATAAAAGTTACTAAAGAAGAGTGGGAAAGTATCATCAATAAGAAAAAAGCGGTAGAAATTATCTACAAACATGAGATTCCCGCAGATATTGCAAGCGAATTATTCAATATCCGAGGACGATTCCCAGATGATTTCCGCTCGGTAAGCCGTATTGTACTTTATGAGAATAAGGAACAAAAAGCGGTTCATGTGCTTCTTCTCTCTGATAGGAATCGACAGGTTATCCAAGTGCATACATCCATGATTCCAGAAGAGATGAACAAGCTGTTTGTATCTGCTAATCTGGATGGATTGTCAGAACAAATCTTATTCCGTACATTTGCAGAGAAAGAAGAGGACAATGTTGATTCATTTTACCAGCCGGTTTATTTGCCGAAGGGGCGGGAGAAAATGTGGCGGTATCGATATTTCTATCAACCGTTGACAGTTCAACAAGTATTGGACGCCATGTTTGTAGATGCTAGTATGGCGCGGCAGATAACCGAGCGGGACGGTACGATGATTTATACGAATGGTAGCCAGTCGGTCTCTATTCCCAAAAGCCGCGATTACTTGCTGTATCGTCATCCAACACACGAATGGGAAAGCCAATCGAGCGAACGTGCCAATTATGAAGCGCTCAGTTCGGTATTGTCTTTCATCAATCAGCATGGCGGTTGGACTGGCCACTATTATCTAGAAAACGTAAGTGGAGTGGATGCGATAAACCGGGAAGAGACGGTAGCGTATCGTTTCCGTCAGTACGTAGGCCCCTATCCGCTGTTCAGTATGAAAGGGACGGATTTAAACATCATTTCTGCTCGTATCTCTGGAGGCAATGTATCGGAATTATTCTATCCTATGCGGCAGTTGGATTTATACTTTGAACGGGTGCCTGTTGTCACTGTTTCCGGGACAGAACTAATAAAATGGCTAGAGAATAAAGGAATCAGCAAGCGACAGGTCGTATCCGTCGAACTTGGCCTTTATACACGTCGCGTCTATGATTTTATTGAGATGAAACCGTGCTGGGCCATTCATTTGACAGACCACGATCCGCTCTATGTATTAGCGGATGTCGACGGATTCGGCAAGTGAGTGGGAGGAAGGGAACATGGATTGGAGTAGAGCAAAGACCATTCTCATTGTAACGTTTCTGCTGCTCGATTTATTTCTGGGCTATCAGGTTATTATGAGTCAGAATCGGGATATAGAGACTGCCCCGCAGGGGGAACTCATCCCATCAAGCCTTGAAGAGCTATTAAAGACGCGTACGATTACATTGGATACAGGGATTCCGAATGAAACACCGCAAATGAATTATGTGAATGTACGGTTTACCAGCTTTGCACATCATCTGCAATCGTTGACAGGTCAGGTGATTGGTCAGCAAGGAGTAGGGGTTATGGTAAAATTTAATGAGCCAGTTAAATTATCCGACTTCACAAATAAAGCGGAGGCGCTCAAAACCCTCGATCCTTACACAGTATACAGCCGGGATTATACATTCGATGAGAAGCGGAGTTCAGATTCGGTCCAGCGGTATGTTCAACAATATGGAAAGTATCCCATATTCAGTGCCCCGCTTGATATCGTAGTAGATGAGAAAAGAATTACCGGCTATCGGCAAATTCACGTACAGATTGTTAACCAGGGCACAGGGCGCAAGATTATTCCTGCCTTTACTGCGGTGAGAACTTTGCTGGATAACGGATATATTCGATATGGAGAGAACATCTCTGACGTATCTGTCGGCTATTATGGTCATATGTACGATGCGGATATCCAGGTACTTGCTCCTGTCTGGCGGGTGGTTCATACGGAAGGAGTTCACTATGTAAATGGCATTACCGGAGCGATAGAACAAGTGCCGCCTCTTGAAAAAAACTCGATTATCTCCAATAATAATACTAGCAAATAAGCGCGATTAGATTTTAGGGGAAAGCACAGCGAGGAGAGAAGAAAGGCTTATGAGATTTAGCGTGCTTGCCAGTGGAAGCACTGGAAATTCTTTTTTTATCGAATCAAAAAACAGCAAAGTGTTGGTAGACGCAGGGTTGAGTGGTAAACAGATAGAGAAGCTGTTAGAAGAAGCAGGCGTAAACGCAGCAGACTTGGATGCGATTCTGATTACGCATGAGCATTCTGATCATATTAAAGGAGTTGGTGTGCTGGCACGTCGGTATCAGTTGCCTGTCTATGCCAATTCGAAGACATGGGAACAGCTTGATCGACAGTTGGGTAAGATCGCGGAGGATCAGCGGCTGATTATGGAAGCGGGCGAGATGACCGAGTTTGGTGATATGAAAGTCGAATCATATGGCACTTCGCACGATGCCGCTGAGCCGATGGGTTTTTGTTTCTATGAAAACGATATGAAGGTAAGTCTGACAACGGATCTCGGCTATGTGAGCCAGCGTATCAAGGATACGGTGCGCGGTTCGGATGCGTATGTTTTCGAGTCTAATCATGATGTGGAAATGTTGCGGATGGGAAGCTACCCGTGGAATACGAAACGTCGGATTCTAAGTGATGTTGGCCACCTTTCCAATGAGACGGCGGGAGAGGCGCTCGGCGATATTCTGGCAGGGAAGGGTGAGACCGTTTATCTGGCGCATCTCAGCAAGGAGAACAACATGACTGAGCTGGCGCGTCTGACAGTAAAAAACATTCTTGAAGATTACGGATTCAAGGATCAGGAACATGTTAAGCTGATGGATACGTCGCCTGTCCGTCCTACAAAGATGCAAGAGATTATACGTAAATGAAGCAGCACAATCGGCAACAATAATAAGTATGAGATGATACGGTACAGAAAGGAGCAACGCTATGGGGTATTATGATGATGATTTTTACGATGACCGCAAGAAAAGCAGACGGGGCGGCGCTTCTACGTTTTTTATCTCGCTCGTTTCTGCCATTATCGGTGGTCTTATTGTATTAATGATGGTGCCAACGCTATCAAAATCGGGCTATCTTCCTGGCTTTACCCTCCCCCCTGCTGAACAAGAACAGCCGACCCAGGAAACGCCAAATCCAAACGGCAGAAACGTTAACTATTCCGTTGAAGTAGGTTCAGGAGTAGTAGATGCCGTGAAGAAGGTAGAGAATGCAGTAGTTGGCGTTATTAACATTCAGCGTTCCCGAGATTTCTTCGGACAGTCGGAGGAAGGAGAAGCGGGCACTGGTTCAGGAATCGTATTCCGCAAAGCCGGAGATAAAGCCTATATCGTAACAAACTACCACGTAATTCAAGGGGCACAGCGCGTACAGGTATCCCTTATTAAAGGGGAGAAGAACCTGGATGCGAAAATAGTAGGGAGGGACCGGCTAACAGACCTTGCTGTACTTGAGGTCGATGGTTCCAAAGTTCAGCAGGTTGCCGAATTCGGTGATTCTTCACAAGTGAAGGCAGGGGAGCCTGCTATCGCTATTGGAAATCCGCTTGGTCTGGAATTCTCCCGTACTGTCACTCAGGGGATTATCAGCTCGGTTGAGCGGACGATGCCGATTGATTCAAACGGAGACGGCGAACCTGATTATGAGGTGAACGTACTTCAGACAGATGCAGCGATTAACCCAGGAAACAGTGGGGGGGCACTGGTCAATATCGCGGGGCAGGTAATCGGCATTAATAGTCTCAAAATCGCAAAAGCGGGTGTAGAAGGGCTTGGCTTTGCTATACCAATTGACGACGCTAGCAAAATCATTGATGACCTAATTAAATATAAATCTGTTCAACGTCCGGCGATGGGCGTGATACCTGTAGATCTCTCATCGATTCCACGTGAAGCGTATAAAGATCCGCTGCAGCTTCCAAACGATGTGGAAAGCGGTGTCGTTATTAAAGACATAAGTCCGATGAGCCCTGCTGATAAAGCTGGTTTGAAACGGTACGATGTCATGGTGCAACTAGACGATCAGAAAATTACCAATCAGGCCGGATTACGCAAATATTTATTCCAGAAGAGTATCGGCGATACGGTGAAAGTGACGTTCTACCGCGACGGCAAGCAACAAACTGTGAATGTAACGCTTGCTAAGCAGGAAGTAGAGTAATAAAAAAGGAAACCGGGGATAGTGTATGCCCCGGTTTTTGTATGTTTACACGCAAAATAAGGTATGATAGGAGCGAACAAAATGAAATCGGAGGGAAAAAACATGATGGATCCGACAAAAAAAGAATACCTTGCGAACGGTGGCGACCATTTCATCGTATGTGCAGCTGATCAGATGGAGCTTGCCCTTGATGAATTTGTGGATGAATATGGCGAAGCACCGGATGTATATTTGTTAGCGGAAGTGATGCAGGAGCTACCGGATTGGAGAGTGCCAGAGACATGCCAGTATAGTGAACAGAAGCCTGTATATATTTTAATTTAAAAACAAATTTGCATGAATCTCCAGGACAGGGAAAGTTATTCAATTTTTGTGAATAACTTGTGAGCAATTCTGTGAAAAATTCATTATCCACATGTGATTAAGAAAATATGGAAAAACAAAACCCTTGACAGTACTGGATTTTGTCAGTTTTTATGTGTGATTTCTATACACAAAATAGTTATCAACAATTTGTGGATAACTGTGTTTATACGGGGGATAACTTTTAAAAAAGTGTGAAAAAGGCGAAAGGGAAAAAAGTTATGCACATTACAATTGTAGCGGTCGGCAAACTAAAAGAAAAGTATTTGAAGCAGGGTATCGATGAGTACCGGAAACGATTAACAGCCTATGCGAAGGTGGATATTGTGGAGGTGGCGGACGAGAAGGCACCGGAAAACCTAAGTGAGGCCGATATGTTACGGGTGAAGGAGAAGGAAGGCGAGCGGATTCTAGCTGCACTGAAGCCGGACCAACATGTGGTTGCACTTGCCATTGAAGGCGAGTTGTGGTCATCGGAGCAGCTGGCAAAGAAGCTGGATAACTTGGCGACATATGGTAGGAGTTCAGTCGCCTTTATTATCGGCGGCTCGCTTGGGCTGTCGGACGCGGTGATGGACCGGGCGAATGAGTATTTATCGTTCTCGAAGATGACGTTTCCGCACCAACTGATGCGGCTGATTCTGCTGGAGCAGGTGTATCGGGGATTTCGGATTAATCGTGGGGAGCCTTATCATAAGTAACGGCAAGTATTTACAAGCATTAACAAAGTAGTTGCCTTGAAATAAAGTTCGTAATGATTAGATTTATATATTTAACTGGGTGGGTATGTTTAAAGGCATTAACTTTGTTTAATAATATTGGCGGTGTCAGTAATCGCGGTTGGGCACGGCATCTCGTCCAAGCACTTATAATAAATTAAAAGTGAATACTGATTGATGGAGGAATCGATATGACGCCCAACTCGGAAAGCAAAGAGTTAGTAATAACGCGTGAGATTCATGCGCCACGCGAACTTGTATTCCAAGTATGGACTGAAGCAGAGCACCTGAAGCACTGGTGGGGGCCGAAAGGGTTTGAAATAAGTGTAAAGCATCTCGATTTTCGTGAGGGCGGATTTTTCCACTACAGTATGCAAGCTCCTGGTGGCAGTCGAATGTGGGGTAAATTTGTGTACCAGGAGATCAAGGCTCCCGAGAAGATTGTCTGGATCAACTGCTTTTCGGATGAGGCAGGAAACATTGTCAGGTCTCCATTCAGTGATTTGATCCCGCTCGAAATCCGAAATAAGGTAACGATGAGCGATAATAATGGTACAACCCAAATAACCCTTTGCAGCCGACCGATCAATGCTACTGAAGAAGAGCGCAACTTCTTTGAGGGGATGTTCGATTCCATGAAGCAGGGCTTCGGGGGGACCTTTGATCAGCTTGAACAATATTTGTCGGAGGAAAAAAACTAGCCAAAGCGTCCAATAGGATGTCTTTTTTTGGTCCAAAGTTCCGTGAGCAGAAAAGTTATCTTTACACTTGCCGTTACCCGCTGTTTGAACATTAGCGGGTGCGGCATTTTTATTGTCCGCACAGCTTAACAATGATAATCGTTATCAATAATGGTAAAATAAACAAGAGTCCTCATCTGCTTCTGATCAAGAAGCTGCACAGGATGTACAACGATCGATCTTACGTATTACTGGCAAACGACTATTGAAATGAGGTATGCAACGTGAAAATCGATGTTAATCAGTTAGCGGAGCATTTGGCACACATTCCTTTTCAAGTAGAAGGAGTATATCGATATGCGAAAAATCCAGGTGTACCTTACGCTGAATATACAGATTCTTTTCCTGGGTTTGTGTTTCCACTTACAGGGAAGGTACAATTTCAATTTAATGGAACGCCTTATATCTTTTCGCCAGGAAAAGTTGTGCATGGCGGTGCAAGAATGAAACTAGCTCAAAAAATGTTCGGTAACACAAACTGGGAATATATCCTTGTTTTATACCGGATATATAACTCAGAACTAGAAGAGACAAGCTTTTCCCATCAGCATTTTGAATTATCAACGGGTCAATCTCCTCGTCTGATTGAATTAATTATGCGCCTTTGGCATGTGTATAATCAGCCTGGTGGCATTTCGATGTTTCAGACCGAAATGCTGTTTCGTGATGTACTGAATGAAACCTTATTATGTGTTGTGAATAGGCAGAATAGCTGTGAATCACAAACTTTGTTCGAACGGGTATCTCATTATATTCATGAATACTATGATCAAAGCCTTACAATAGCATCGCTTGCAGAACAACATAACGTGAATCGAAATCGACTGTCTTATGTATTTAAAAGACATGCAGGTATGGGACCAGCGGAATACATATTAAAACATCGTATAAACATGGCGCAAGAAATGCTATTTACAAGTGGAGCGTCTGTACAACAAATTGCGCAAACGGTTGGAATTGCTGACCCGTTTTATTTTAGTAGAGTGTTCAAGAAACAACTTGGTATCTCTCCTACTGAATATCGAGAGAAGTTCATCAATAATCCATGCTAATTTCAACAGGCATCCATTCTCATCTAAAAATTTCTTTTCTATACTAATGGCAAACGAAAGATAACATGATGTTGGAGGAATTTTCGTATGCAAAAGATGAAAGGCCTGCTAATCTCCATGTTATTAGTAGCAGGCATACTGGGAGGTTGTAATGAAACACCTGCTGAAAATAAAGGATCAACGACAGAAGGCGCATCTACAACAGCAGGTAAGGTAGATACAACTGAATGGCCAAGAACATTTAAGGATGCCTTAGGTAAAGAAATTGTTATTGAGAAACAACCAGAGAATATTGCTTCATTATGGTATTTTTATCCTGAAATACTAATTGCATTAGGTGAGCCGCCTGCTGCTTCTACTGAAAAAGAGTATCTATCTTCTTTAACCTATTTAAAAGGAAAGCTGGATTCTGCTGATGAATTAGGAGAAAAATTATCACCTAATATTGAAAAAATCCTATCGATAGAGCCTGACATTATTTTAGCAACTGAGAATCATGAAAAAATGTATGATTCACTAGGAAAGATTGCGCCAGTCATTACGTTAAAATCCAAGGACATCTATGACGATTGGCAATATGGACTCCGTACAGTAGCCGAGATTATTGGAAAAGAAGATGAAGCGGAAAAAGTCATTGATAAAATGATGAAAGAAATCACAACTGGGCGCGAAGCATTAAAATCGATTGAAGGAGAGTCAGTAGCCCTTATATTGTCGTGGGATGGAAAAACGTTTAATGTCCTAGGTGAAGGAAATCCGGTCTATATACTTGCGTTTGATAAAGAGAAGGGACTGGGACTTACACCAGACCATATATTTAAAGGTACGACTAATAAATTTACTACGTTTGAAGGAATATCAACTGTTGAAGCAGACCATATTTTCCTTATCGGTGACATTACCAAAAAGGAAAAATTAATGAATGACTTAAAACAAAGCAATGTATGGAATAATCTCAATGCCGTTAAGAAAAGAAATGTTCATTTAATGGATGTGTCCGCTATTACTGGTGGCCCATTAGCTATCGAATACGCTTTACAAAATATAACAAGTGCCTTGCGTAAGCTCTAAAAAGTCGAGAAAAATGAGGAGGGATTCATATATGCATTACCAAGCTATTAATCTGAATGAGAAGCTATCTACATTTAACGATCTCTGGTCTCCGAAAGTCATTGCTGAAATAAATGACTATCAATTTAAGCTCATTAAGATTGCTGGGGATTTTATGTGGCACGAGCATCAAGGGACGGATAAGGTATTTATTGTGCTCGAAGGAGAGATGTTCATTGCTTTTCGTGATGGCCAAGTGAAAATTTCCAAGGGTGAGATGTTTATTGTCCCGGGGGGAGCCGATCATAAGCCTTTCGCCGAAAAGGAATGCCATATCATGTTGGTGGAGCCTAGAGGCGTAATAAACACTGGCGGTACTGAGTCCGAATGAACAGCAGCCAATGCGAAAACGCTATTCATAGACACACAGCTAAAACTACTTTTGCTGGAATGAGATGTTCTGTGGCAGCTCCTTCTTACTTTTCGCCGATAGATCCGTTAAGGTGAACCCTACCACAAGTAACGCAAGTTTTTTGAATAAAATCAATAAGTACATAATTTTCCTTCAAAAGGCTAAATGAGTTGGAAGTTGTAGGATTAGATTTCAGAAACAAAATTGCCTATATATGTGAAGTAACGGCCCGCTCTCATCACCAGCTTGAACAAAATGGTATCAGAAACAATCTTACAGATAAGTAGGAATTTCCCTGTATTGACAACAGATTCGCTTCTTGCCATAATAAAAATTAATTAGATACTGGTACTTTAATTCAGTCCTGTGAGGCTGACAAGAACAGCAGAGTTTATGATAATTCATGGTTGATAGGCAGATGTTTAGCCTTTTGTTTATTGTAAATATAAGGGTTTATTGTCAGGTTATGGCAATAAACCCTTTTTGTTTGCCCACAGTTTTTGTCGGTATCATTTTAAAAACAATGCTTTGGAGGAATATGTATGGAAAAAGTAGATTCAGAATTTTCATTACAGCCTGTACCGCAGGTAAATCGTAATGGTTTTTGGAAAATCCTCGCTGTTATGCTCGGATTTACCTTTTTTTCAGCAAGTATGTGGTCTGGTGGGACATTAGGTAACGGACTGTCATTTATGCAATTTATTTGGATTGTATTAGCTGGTAATTTGATCCTTGGCATTTATACAGGTGCATTAGCTTATATTGCAGCTAAAACAGGATTATCCACACATTTATTGACTAGATATGCCTTTGGTGAAAAAGGATCATATTTATCCTCTCTTTTGTTAGGTGTGACACAAGTCGGCTGGTTTGGTGTAGGGGTAGCGATGTTTGCAATTCCTGTTCAAAAAGCTACTGACATCAATGTCTATTTATTAATTGTCATTTCAGGTGTGTTAATGACAGTAACGGCGATTTACGGAATTAAGGCATTGGCTATATTAGGGATCGTTGCGGTTCCATCTATTGCTATATTAGGTGGCTATTCTGTTTTAGAAGCAACGGACACGGCTGGTGGAATTCAAGGGTTAATGGGGTATCAACCACATGAAGCGCTGGGATTAGCCGCAGCCTTAACAATCTGTATAGGATCATTTATTAGTGGCGGGACGCTTACACCTGATTTTGCCCGATTTGCCAGGACCACTCGTTCTGCTGTTGTTTCGACGGTCATTGCTTTCTTTCTTGGAAATTCGTTAATGTTTTTATTTGGGGCCGTAGGTGCTATTGTCTACGGCAAAGCTGATATATCAGATGTTATGTTTTTGCAAGGATTAATTGTACCGGCTATTATTGTACTTGGCTTAAATATTTGGACGACAAATGAAAATGCGTTGTATGCTTCTAGCTTAGGATTTGCTAATATCACTAAAATCTCGAAAAACAAAATTGTTATATTTAATGGTACAATTGGAACGATTGCAGCAATGTGGCTATATAACAACTTTGTTGAATTTTTGACCATATTAGGCTCCACATTGCCATCAATTGGAGCAATAGTATTAGCTGATTATTTCTTGTTGAAACGCGGAAATTATAGAAAATTTGAAGAAATGAAATTTAAAGCAGTGAATTGGATCGCTATAATAGCATGGGCAGGTGGGGTTGCTACTGCGAACTTTGTACCAGGTATACCACCGATTAACGGACTCTTAGGAACGGCGATCATTTATGTTGTTCTGATGAAATGTATACCGCAACGTGGAGAATAATCAACAAATAAAAGGTATGAAAGGGTGGGAGCATTAGTGATTATTAAACATGCAAAGCTTAGAGGTAAAGATGGATTATGGAACATAATCGTACAAGATGGGAAGATCAGCAAAGTAACACAAACATTGGACGAAGATGTCGGTCATGAAATCATCGATGTAGAGGGGGCCCTTGTTCTTCCACCTTTCATCGAACCGCATATTCATTTGGATACAACCTTAACAGCAGGTGAACCAGAATGGAATAAAAGTGGCACCTTATTTGAAGGTATTCAAAGATGGTCACAGAGAAAAGAAACATTAACAGTAGAAGATGTGAAAACAAGGTCAAAAACAGCGTTAAAATGGCAAATTGCTCAAGGGATTCAGCATGTTCGGACACATGTAGATGTAACAGATCCAGCGTTAACGGCTTTAAAAGCCATGCTGGAAGTGAAAGAAGAAATGGCTCCCTATGTAGATATTCAACTTGTTGCTTTTCCACAAGAAGGGATACTTTCTTATCCAAATGGAATAGAATTACTTGAAGAATCATTGAAAATGGGTGCTGATGCAGTAGGTGGTATCCCTCATTTTGAATTTACTCGGGAATATGGAGTAGAGTCATTAAAAAAGGCTTTTGATCTTGCTGAAAAATATGATCGATTAGTAGATATTCATTGTGATGAAATTGATGACGAACAATCTCGTTTTGTCGAGGTGGTAGCGACAGAGGCATATGAGCGTGGAATAGGTGCCCGTACGACAGCAAGCCATACAACAGCAATGGGCTCTTATAATGACGCATACACGTATAAGCTATTTAGATTATTGAAGCTTTCTTCCATTAATTTTGTATCAAATCCACTGGTAAATATTCATCTTCAAGGAAGATTTGATACGTATCCAAAAAGAAGAGGTTTGACAAGAGTCAAAGAGCTTCAAGAGGCAGGACTCAATATTTGTTTTGGCCACGATGATGTATTTGATCCATGGTATCCGTTAGGAACAGGGAATATGCTTCAAGTATTACATATGGGAATTCACGCTTCGCAATTAATGGGCTATGAGCAAATCGTAAACTCAATGGATTTAATCACTAATAACAGTGCTAAAACGTTACAGATTGAAGAAATCTACGGAATTGAAGAAGGGAAACCAGCTAATTTCATTGTATTGTCTGCAGAAAATGAATATGAAGCCATTCGCAAGCAGGCGACAGTTAGATATTCCTTCAGAAATGGCAAGATTATTGCCGAAACGAAGCCAAGTGAAACAACCATAGCTTTGGAGCAATGTGAAGAGAAGATCAATTTTAGTAAATAGTGGACGTTTAGGCACAACTTTATTGAGGTTGTGTCTTTTTTGCATATGTCGAAAAAAGTAATCCCGCTAGATATTGATAACCTAGCGGGATTCATTTGTAATTGAAGATCATAGTTACCTACCTGCATCTTTTTTTTCAAAATGTATCGTTGAATCAGGACCAAAAAGAAATATATTCAGCAGTTCATATTCAGTTCATATATTTTTTGTATCATCCTGTTTGTAGGAAAGAAAGCAAGATTTCAAATGAATGAGAACGGGAAAGGATGTAAATAAATATGCCGGCAGTAAAGAAACAAAAAGGATGGCGTCAGTTTATTCATTTGGTTCAACAAACGAAGCCATCGAAACTTTTCCTTTGTATAGCTTTACTATTAAGTGTGAGCACAACCGTAGTAGGATTACTCGTCCCGTTGTTTACGAAAAATCTAATCAATGATTTTTCACTAAGTTCATTGAGCACGGGAAGGATTATTCTCCTGGTTTCCGCGATGTTAATCCAAGCATTAGCGAGTGGAATATCTATTTATTTGTTAAATCATATCGGACAGTCAGTAGTAGCTGGAATCAGAGATCGATTATGGAAGAAGCTTCTCGTTTTACCTGTGTCTTATTATGATGAGAACCAAACAGGTGAAACGGTTAGCAGGATGACAAATGATACTGCAATAGTAAAAGGATTAATTACAGATCACCTCGCTAATTTTCTAACAGGTATGATTTCGATTATTGGATCGATTATCGTTTTGTTTATATTAGATTGGAAAATGACCTTACTCATGCTCATTGCAATTCCGCTTTCATTTATGATATTAGTTCCACTTGGAAGAAAAATGCATCAGGTTTCAAAAGGAACGCAGGATGAAACTGCACGGTTTACCTCGGTGATCCAGCAAGTACTATCAGAGATACGCCTGGTTAAAGCTTCGAATGCTGAAATGATTGAATACAAGAATGGAAAAAAAGGAATTACTCAATTATTTCAATATGGGTTAAAAGAGGCAAAAATCCAGGCGATGATCGCCCCAATTATTGGTCTAGTTATTATGTTATTACTAGTAGTTATTCTAGGTTACGGTGGAATGAGAGTCTCTTCAGGTGCTTTAACAGCTGGGGATTTAGTTGCGTTTATTATGTATTTATTTCAAATCGTGATGCCTATGGGACAATTAACCTCCTTCTTTACCCAATTTCAGAAAGCAACAGGAGCAACGGAACGAATTATTTCCATTTTAGAAACGGATGAGGAAGATAATGATTCAGAACAAAAAGTTCAAAATGTAAATCAATCAATTACAGTGGACCATTTAAGCTTTTCCTATAAAAATGGAGAAAATGTTCTTAAGGATATAAGCTTTTCGGTAGAGCCAGGAAAGGTTACAGCCATTGTAGGTCCCAGCGGTAGCGGAAAAACGACACTGTTTTCATTGTTGGAGCGATATTATCAGCCACAGCAGGGTTTGATTCGACTAGGTGTGGAGTCAATTACTCACTTTTCATTGCAATCATGGAGAAGTCAAATCGGCTATGTATCGCAAGAAAGCCCGATTGTTTCAGGAACGATTCGTGATAATATTTGTTATGGTTTGGAAAAAGAAGTAGATGATGCAGATTTATATCGCGTAGCAAAAATGGCTTATGCCGATCAATTTATTTCAGAGCTTCCTGAAGGATTTAATACCGAGGTTGGAGAACGAGGGATGAAGTTATCGGGAGGCCAAAGACAAAGAATTGCCATTGCACGTGCGTTTTTAAGAGATCCAAAAATTTTAATGCTTGATGAAGCGACATCAAGTCTAGACAGCAAATCCGAGCTGGTTGTTCAGCAAGCATTACAAAACTTGATGAAGGGAAGAACAACGCTCGTTATTGCCCATCGCTTATCAACCGTTATTGATGCTGACCAAATTCTATTTTTTGAAAAAGGTAAAATTACAGGTAGTGGTACACATGAGGAACTTGTACAAACCCACTCCTTATATCGTGAGTTTGCAACACAGCAATTAAGAATGAGAGAACCAGTTTAATAAAGGGAAGGGAATGTAGTTGAATGACGAAGCTGTTAATTGTCGATGATGATTCCTATATTCGCGAGCTTGTCGTCCTTTTTTTAAAAAAGGAAGGCTTCGAGCTGTATGAAGCTTCAGATGGTTTAAAGGCATTACATTTGATGGAAAAGATAAAAGTCGATCTTATCATTATTGATATCATGATGCCGAATATGGATGGTTGGCGGTTGTGTCAGGAGCTTAGAGAATATAGTGATATCCCCATTTTAATGTTAACAGCTAAAGGTGAAACGACGCAAAAGGTTAAAGGCTTTGAAATGGGGGCAGATGATTATCTTGTTAAACCATTTGAACCGATTGAATTAGTGGCAAGGGTTAAAGCATTGTTGAAAAGGTATAACCTTACCGTTTCACAAACAATTGAAATTGGAGAATTTAAGTTAAATCGAAAAACACATGAAATTTCTTTTAAAGAAAAGGATTTTACAATACCGTTAAAAGAATTTGAGCTCCTATTCAAATTGGCTAGTTATCCGGGAAAAACCTTTTCCAGAGAACATCTTATTGAAGATATATGGGGATACGATTATGAAGGGGACGAGCGAACTGTTGATGTCCATATAAAAAGGCTAAGAGAACGGTTTTCGGAAATAGAGTTTCCGTTTCGTATCAAAACCATAAGAGGACTTGGATATCGCCTTGAGGCAAAATCATGAAGGTAAGAAAATTTTTTAAACATTTATTTGGTATATTCGTTTTTTTCGTGATGGTCATCTTTAGTTTTTCAGCGGCTTACTTTATCGTATCTTATATTTATCACTTGTTTAGTTTCCATACATCCAATTATATTCATCAGTTGTTAACTACAATTCTTGGATTTTTTATTCTGGTTGGTGTTGCATTTAGCATTTCAATCATCATACGTTCCAAGCAACGTAATCTTTTTCAAGAAGTAATTGATGCTTTGAAAAGAATTGCTAAAGGTGATTTTAATGTGCAGTTGGAAAACCTGAAAAAAGAAGATCCTTTTACCACTCTTATTGATCATATCAATCATATGGCGAAGCAATTAAAGCAGATGGAAGATATGCGACAAGAGTTTATTTCGAATGTCTCACATGAAATTCAATCACCGCTTACGTCTATTAGTGGCTTTGCCCGCGCACTTCAATATGATCAGCTTAGCCAAGAGGAGAGATCTCACTATCTCAGCATCATTGAAACGGAAAGCAAGAGGCTATCTAAATTAAGCGATAATTTACTTAAGCTTACTTCACTCGAATCTAAGAACCATCCATTCGATCAAAAAAACTATCGTTTGGATAAGCAAATAAGAAACTGGACTCTTGCATTTTTCCGTCCGATCCCAAAAATGGGCATACGGGTGGCGTAAAAGAATAAAATGTAACGATTACGAGGATAGTCTTAGATTTTTAAGCACTTCAACCAGAGGTTTTTGTGCCCATCCTTGTTCATAGGCATACAAAATGAGCTGCCCCATACAGTCCTTTCGAATACGACGTACCACATCTCCTAATGTGAGCGACGGCGAATGGCGTTTTCCTTTCGCCTGTTCAAGCGCAAGAAACGTATACGCCAGAAACTGAATCGTCCAAAATCGTTCGATCCCTTTGTGCGAAAGGTGCTGGTACTGATCGAAACCAAGCAACTCCTTAAAGTACCGATACCCAACTTCGATTTGCCAGCGTACGGCATAGTGGCGCAGGACGGTCACGACATCCAGGCTGGTATCCGTACACAGTAGGCAAAACGGTAGTTTTTTCGGGTCAAACTTGTCTTCCCAGGACAGAAACACACGCACATTTTCCATGTTGCTCAGCGGTCCTTCATACGCGTACACCTTATACGTCTGACCGTCT